>NZ_JACKYY010000032.1:0-38047 GCF_015100075.1 Acidithiobacillus sp. HP-11 | reverse complement strand
ACCTGAATCAGATGGTCAAGAGCAGGCAGTTGCGCCGCTTTCCACCACTGCTGTGCAGGCCATGGACCCGCCGTGATTCCATAGTGATGATCGGCCCGTGCCAGGGTCCGTTGAATTTGAGGGCTATGGGCGAGATGCGCACCGGGAAGATGCTCCGGCAGGCGCGCACAAGCCGCAAGCAGTAACAATGTTAGCAGTAGAACAATGGATTTTTTCATCAGAGATCCACCAGTTCTTCTATGGCGCGGCGTACCCGAATATCAGGTTCTGCGTAAACCACCGGTTTGCTGAACAGCATGAGACCCGCGCCGAGCAGGAATCCCCATGCAGCTATATAAAATATTTCGTTGAAGGCGAGCATGGCTGCCTGATGCGCAATGTAGTGCACAGTGCGGATATTGCTTACTGTTGGTTTGGGCGCATAAACCCTAGTGCTGTTGTGACCTTCGGCAAGAAAATGCGCATGCAGAATCATTCTCCGGTCAAAAAGTGTGGCAATAAGGGGAATGCCCATAGCCTGTCCACAGAGCCGCAATACATTCAAAAAGGCAGTACCACGCATTTCGGCGGGGCCAGATAATCCGGACAAGGCAATGGCGATGATGGATGGAAACAGACTGCCCAGAAATATTCCTACAAAAGCTTGTGGCCACAGTAATTCGTTGAAAGAGGCCGGATGATTGTAGGAGGAAACCCAAAAACTGGCGGCCGCAAATCCCAATAAGGAGAAAATAGCCAGGATACGTGCATCCAGATGATTGAGCAGGCGCTGGGTCAAGAAAAAACTGATTTTCGAAAAAATCGCCATGGGTAATATCAACAGGCCGACCAGCCAGGCGCTGTAGCCCATGACCAACTGAAATCCCACAATATAAATGGCGATGCTGCCTTGGAAAAACAGGGCCGTAAAAAACAGCACAATACCCCCGATCATGAAGTTACGTCGTTTCAGGAGCGTGAGTTCAAGTAAGGGATGCGTGCTATACCATTCCCAAATCCCAAAAAAAATCAGGGTGATCAGGCTGATGCTGCCGAGAAAAATAATAGTCTGGGAGCGCCACCAACTGATGATTTCCCCGGCATTAAGGGCTGACCCCAGAGTGGCCAGGGCAATCAGCAGCAACAGCAGGCCCGGCCAGTCTAACGGGGGATGGCGATGTTCCATTTCCCGACCAAATAACAAAATCACAATGATGACAGCCACGCTGATGGCAATGGGTATATTCAGGTAAAACAGCCAGCGCCAACCGATACTGTCGGTGATCCAACCGCCGATAACCGGACCCAGGGTAAACGGGGTGAGGGCAGCGACCCCCCACAGACCCAGGCCAATATTACGGCGATGTGCCTGATAATGGCGCAGGATAATCTGCAAGGAGACCGGGATGGTTAATCCACCCGAAAATCCCTGGAGAATACGGGCACTGAGAAAAGCATCATAATGGCTGGTTTGCGCGCAGATGGCCGAAGCCAGGGTGAACGCCATAAAGGCTCCTGCCAAAACCCGCATTTCTCCCCAACGTTGCAAAAACCAGGGAGAAGTCGGAAAGGCCAGAGCCATGGCCAGAAAAAAATCTGCCTGGGTCCAATCCGCAAAATCCGGGTTAACGCCCAAACTGCCGGCAACATGGGGTATCATGGGCAGATAGGCGCCAGTGTTGAACAACACCAGAAAATGTCCGAGCCCAATCACCAAGTTCAGCAGCAATACCATGCTGGTGCTGAGTGGGGAAACTGCCGGAGCGTGATGTGCAAAAGCCATGAATGGGAAACCGCTTCTACGCTGATGAACTAAACGCGCCGATCATGCGGGGCATGAATACATAGGTCAAATTGGTAATATATATATAATCTATCGGACATGGCGATATATGGACACAGAACTTTTATTAACCTTTCTGACCGTGGCCAAAAGTGGCGGGATCAGTGCAGCAGCGCGGGTACTCCATCGCAGCCAGCCGGCCGTCACGGAACGACTGCAGAAATTGAGCCAGATGGTCGGAGAACCCTTGACGATGCGTCATGGTCGCGGCATTCAACTGACCCCCGCCGGTGAGGCGCTCCTGACCACCGCCCAACGTATGCGTGAAGTCATCGACGAATTCGAGGATATAATCTTACGTCGCCAACGCCTGCAAAGTGGGGTTTTACGCATTGCGGCGACTAATACCGTAGCCAACTATTTTTTACCGGAACGCCTGGTTGCTTTTCAGCAGCAATTTCCTGATGTGGAAATTCAGTTGCGCGGAGGGGTTATTGACTGGGAAAGCATTGCTTTGTCTGACTGGGATTTATTCTTTCTGGAAGGTGGTCTGGATCTGGAAGGCTTGCCTTCTTATTACGCCGTAACACCCTGGCTGGATGATGAAATCATGACGATATTTCCGGAAGGACACGCTTTGTTGCAACGCGATGTTCTGAATCTGGAAGATCTGATGGCCTACCCTCTGATCTGGCGCGAACCGGGTTCGGGAATCCGCCGCTCCGTCGAAAAAGTTTTTCGGGATGCCGGGTTGAACCCCAGACAGTCCATTGAGGTGACAGGTGTTGAGGCGGTCGGTGCCGCTGTGGATGCCGGGCTGGGCATCGGTTTTGTGACAGCCGCCGCCTTAATATGCCGAAAAGATTGGCGTGTACAGGCGCGGCGTCTGCCTGCACCGCATGGCATCCAGTGGACTTTATATATGGCCAGACCACAGCCAGCTTATCAGTCTCACACCATACGCGCTTTTTTGGAGTTTCTGGAAACCGCTACGGTAGGACTTCCGTTGATAGGCCGATATGTGATCAATCCAGACGCTGAAATTCACTCATAACTGGTCACCGGTAGATTACGAATCGACACCACGACGGAGCACAAATACCAGCTCCTCAAAGCGATTGGTATCCGTGGATCCTTCCTCACGCAAGTCGATGGAAGACAGGTGCTGTACGGCCCAAGAGGGCTGGTAGAGTGCGCAGACTTCGGCCTCGGGCACGGCAAAGGGTGGGCCTTGCCGGGTTTCCTGGGGATAATCGAGGGTGATGAGCAGGATCGGTGGCCGATGGGGAAGAATATCCCGTAATTTTTCGGTGTAGGCGCGGCGCAATTCCGGGGGAAGGGCGATGAGTGCGGCCCGATCATACACGGCGGTAATATCCTTCAATTCTGCACCGGTGAGGTCGAAAAAGTCTCCGCAAAAGATTTCGACAGGACCCGCCTGCCAGCGTTGAAAGGCACCCACGCTGTCCACTTGCGGATGCAGATGGTGTTCCTGAAAAAACTCCTGGACAGCAATAGGGCTGAGTTCGACGCCGCGCACCCGATAGCCCTGCTTGACCAGCCACAGCAGGTCCAGGCTCTTGCCACACAGTGGGACGAAAACCGTACCCTCTTGAGCGACTTGCAGACGATCCCAAAAGGCGGGAAGTCGTGGGTGAACATCCGGACGATGGAAGCCGATGCGATGTTCCTGCCAGCGTTGTCGCCAATAAGCCTGATTCATTTGGTTTCCTGTCCTTGCGCTTCACGGCACTGCCGGGCCATGGCGACCAGTGCTGTCCGGGCTTCCTGCGGGCTGGTAATGGGCTCAGGAAAATCAAAGCGCAGCAGCTTGCCATCAGCACGTAAATCAAAACCATCGTAGTCAATGCCCACCATTTCTACATCAACAGCGTCGCAAGCGCACAGATGACGACAATAATCGCGCATATTGTCGCGATGGTCAGCATTCATATGGGCAAGAATCCCTGCTTCAGCTTCTAGCAGAGCCGCTGTGGGTGGGGGTGCATAATGTTCAGGTCGCACCCAGTGGATTTTGCCGAAACCGCCAATATAGCGAATGTTTTCGACCTGAATCCGATAGAAATAAAAATCATGGGCAGCGAAGTAATCCTGTGCCTGGGGTAAGTAACGCAGATAGCGTTCTCCAAAACCATTTTTGTCGGGCAAGCGGGCAGCGCGCCCTGTTAAAGTCACCCGGCCCACGGCTTGCGCATCGTCTGCACAGGGATAAACCAGCAGGCTCACCCGGGGATCGGCATCAATATTTTTGGTGTGTTCGGCCAGATTGGAGATGAGAATGACTGGATTACCTGCGGCGTCGAGCACAAAAGGACTGACCGAGGCAAAAGGATAGCCTTCCAGTTTTTTGGAGAGTGTGCAGAGCGATCCATTATGGTAGCTGCGTACGAATCGCCTGGCTTCTGCGCCAATGGCAACTCCCTGGTCAATAGGTGTCATGAGATTATCCAGACTGGGGGCATTCAGCCCAACCTCTGCAGTCTAAAGAGTGATTATTTATCTGTCGATGATTTGCCACTTGGCGAATGCCTTCATTCACATTATCTTCACCCAAAAACCTGATGAGCGTAAATCCCATGACCTTGATGAAAAAGACCCTGCTATACCTTTTGTTGCCTTTTTTTCTGAATCCATTGCCGGCTTCGGCAGAAGCTTCGCTGTGGCAACAAGTCCAGCATTGGGGCAAGGAACAGTGGTCCATGGTGACAGCAACCATGCCGCAATCGCCAGTCACTGTTCCGGCGCAGGGGAGCATCGAAGTGGCTTTTTCTCCGCCGGGAGGGGCAACAGCCGCCATCGTCCGCGCCGTGGACGGCGCCCGCCAGCGGGTCTGGGTGCAGGCCTACAGTTTTACCAGCGCACCTATTGCCAAGGCGGTTTTGCAGGCGGCACGGCGGGGGCTGGATGTTCAGGTGGTGCTGGACAAAAGCCAGCGTACCCAGAAATATTCCGTGGCGGACTTTTTTGCCAATCAGGGCGTGCCCGTATTTATTGACGATCAGCATGCCATTGCCCACAACAAGGTGATGGTCATTGATGCAGACACCCTCATCACCGGCAGTTTCAACTTCAGCAAAGCGGCAGAACAGGCGAATGCCGAAAATCTGCTGATTTTTCGTGGAAATCCCGCACTACAAAAGCTGTACGCCGAGAATTTCCGCTTTCATCTCAGCCATTCCACTCGCTACCAGCCGCGTCATGGTCTGGACTGACGGCAGCTGTTACGAGCAATTTAGACCAGACCCTCCAGCAATTGCACATCCACCATGCTTCCGGCTGGAGCACCCTCGGCTTCGGCGGCCAGAATAATCAGGCAATCCGCATGGGCCAGTCCACTCATGATGTGCGAAGCCTGTTGACCGACCCCCGCCACCTGCAGACCGTTTTCCCCAGAAATCAGCACGCCGCGCTGAAAGTCGGTGCGCCCCGGTTTTTTCTTGAGGGAATGTGCCAGCGGTATTTTGAGAACGGTGGGCGTCCAGGGGGCGCTTTTCCCCATACGTTTGAGGATGCAGGGCTGCACGAACTGATAGAAAGTCACCATGGTGGAAACCGGATTGCCGGGTAGCCCAAAAAAAGTAGCCTCTCCCAGTTGGCCAAAGGCCAGCGGGCGACCGGGCTTCATGTTCATTTTCCAGAAATTGATGCTGCCGATGCGTCCCAGCAGTTCGGCAATGTAATCCGCATCACCTACCGACACGCCGCCGGTGCTGATCACTAAATCAGCCATGCCTGCGGCTTGTTGCAGAGTTTTTTCCAGATGCTCCGGGTTATCCAGGATCCGTCCAAGGTCGAGAATTTCACAACCGAGACGTTGGAGCATCCCTTGCAGGGCGTACCGGTTACTGTCGTAAATCTGCCCTGCCTCCAGGGTGCTACCCAGCGGACGCAGTTCATCACCCGTTGAAAAAAAGGCCACACGCAGACGTCGAAAAACCTTGACCTCGGCAATGCCCAGACTGGCGAGCAGGGCCAGTTGGGCGGGTCGGAGCAGTGTGCCGGCAGGGAGGGCCTCGACGCCGGGCTGCAGATCTTCGCCAGCCTGACGAATATTGGCGCCGGGTGCCGGGTGCTGCTGGGGAAGGATGGTTTTATCCTGAATTTCTGCCTGTTCCTGAATCAGGACGCTGTCTGCACCCTCTGGCATGACGGCGCCGGTCATGATGCGCACGCACTCACCAGGCCCGACAACACCCGTGAAGGGATGTCCGGCAAAACAATGCCCAATGAGCTGTCGGGGCTTTTCGCCGTCACTGCTGCGCAGGGCGTAACCATCCATCGCCGAGTTCGGCCAGGCGGGGACCGCTTGCGGTGCGCGTATGTCTTCAGCGAGAACCCGTCCCAGTGCAGCACTGAGGTGCAGAACTTCGGTATCTGTCAGGGCCGGGCTGCTGGCAAGAATGGCAGCGCGCGCTTCCTCAACACTTTTGGCCATGGGGTCATGTTCATTATCACTACAGCAGTGAGCCATTCAGGGTTCCTCGTGTATCCAGTGGTGAATAAATTGCGCAATGCTTTCAGGGGCATTGAGGTCCAGTACCGCGCAGTGTGTGAGTAAGGTCGCATCGCTGGCTACGGCAATAATCCGGTGATCTTCTGCGGCCAGCAAAGGTTTTTGCAGCGCCGGGCGGTGTACCTCTATTTTCGGAATGGGCAAAGCCTTGTTCCCCTCAATCAACAGCAAATCTGCAGGCGCAGGCAAGCTGGCAACGATGCTTTCCAGAGTGACCTGTTCCGGCGCCGGACAGGTAGTGAACCAGCGTTTGGGGCCTTGGAGCATGACCGTTTCGGCACCGGCCTCACGCAGGCGATAACTGTCTTTTCCGGGGGTATCCCAGTCCACGTCATGATGCGTGGATTTGACCATGGCGATGCGTAAATCCGCTGCGCGAAGCAGGGGGATCAAGGCACAGAGCAGGGTGGTTTTTCCGCTACCGCTATATCCTATCACACCCAACGCTTTCATGACAGATCCTCGGGCGCGTTACAATTGTGCAGAACGGCTTCATCCAGATGCAGGGTGGCGTAATCCAGATCACGAAACCAGTCCTGAACCCGCCGTCCGCCTTGATCCAGATAAGCTTGCAGGTGGGGTAAAAGACGGCGATGACATAAGACGAGTACCGCATGCCAGCGCTGGTTGCTGCGCGCCACGACCAGATCCTTGTCCATTTTTACCTGCCACATCTGCCGCAACAGATCGTGGGGGAGGAGCGGACTGTCCACGGGAATACTGGCCACCCAATCCTGACCGGCAGCGGCCAGTCCGGCACTCAGGCCCATAAGTGGACCCTCAAAAGTGGCGCAGGAGTCAGAAATAACGGGGTAGCCTAAGGCCCGATAATCTTCGAGCTGACGATTGGCACTGATCAGAATTTCTGCACTGTCTGCCTGCAGGATCTGGATGGCATGGGTAATCAGAGGAGCATTGCGCCAAAGGACCCAGCCTTTATCCACCCCGCCCATGCGCCGGCCAGCCCCTCCGGCAAGAATCAATCCGGTGATCGGGAGCGGTGGAAGAGCCGATGAGGAAACAGTTTGCCGGTGGTCCATGCTATTTAGCTGCTGCCCTGTCATAAAAGCCTATGCTATCCTTCCACAATTCTCAGGCAAGTAAAACCCGGAGCAGGTATGTGGGATTGGTTGCGGGGCAAGTCAGGGCCGACTGCTCCCCCCCGTGGTGTGGTGGTGGATGCTGGTATTCCCAATCAGGAGCGCGTCGCAGAATTGCCGCTGCCCGAAGCACTGTTTGTGCTCCATTACAATGGCTTCGCAAAGCTCCCGGAAAATGCCGAGTTGCGGCAATTACTGCTGAACACGGCGCGTAATGGTGATTTTTTGCGCGATTTGCCCCGGGCCAGTGCCCGGCGTCTGGAAGAAAGTGCTGCCCTGCAGTCCCGTTTCGGCATAGAGCTGGAAACCGTCGTGCAATTTTTCAAGGTGTTGCACAGTGAAATTACCCGCCGCATGTATATTGATGCAGCCCGCAAGCGCGAGGACGTCGCCGGGCTGCAATTTACCCTCCGTGACCCTGCCGGGGCCGATGCCGAGGTATGCGCCATTGCCGAGGCCAATCCCTATGATTTGGGTGTTGGTACTTACCCCTTTACCCATATTCCCGAGAATCCGCATCCGGGAACAGAAAACCCCTTTATTATTCGTATTGTTATGAAAAAGGATCTGGCATGAAAAAAATAGCAATTTTCCCGGGTGACGGGATTGGACCCGAAATTGTGGACGCGGCCCGACTGGTGCTGGATGCCGTGGACCAGGCTGCAGGCCTGAATTTGCAATGTACCGATGGATTGGTCGGCGGTGCCGCCCTGGATGCGACCGATGACCCCTTGCCTGAAGCTTCCCTGCAGTTGGCCATGGCGGCCGATGCGGTCATTCTGGGTGCTGTCGGTGGCCCGCGCTGGGATGGTCTGCCGCCGGCCAGGCGTCCTGAGCAGGGTTTGCTACGCCTGCGCAAGAATCTGGATTTGTTTGCCAATTTGCGTCCAGCACAAATTTTCCCGCAGTTATTGAGTGCGTCGCCACTGCGTCCGGAGCTGGTGCGGGATGTGGATATTCTGGTGGTGCGCGAGCTGACGGGCGATATTTACTTTGGTCAGCCCAGAGCTGTGGAGCTGGTGGACGGCAAGCGTCGTGCCTACAACACCATGGTGTATGATGAGGACGAAATCCGGCGCATTGCCCACGTTGCCTTCAAGGCAGCACAGGGTCGCCGTAAACAATTATGTTCGGTGGACAAGGCCAATGTGCTCGAAACCACCCGTCTCTGGCGCGAAGTGGTGACTGAATTGGCAGCGGAGTATCCCGATGTCCACTTAACCCACATGTATGTGGACAATGCAGCGATGCAGCTGATTCGTGCCCCTTCCCAGTTTGATGTGCTGCTCACAGGCAATATGTTCGGTGACATTCTGTCGGATGAAGCGAGCCAACTGACCGGCTCCATCGGTATGTTGCCTTCGGCTTCCCTGGGCGAAGGGCGGGGCATGTATGAACCCATTCATGGCTCTGCTCCGGATATTGCCGGGCAGGATAAAGCCAATCCGCTCGCCACGATTTTGTCTGTGGCCATGATGTTGCGTCATTCTCTGGGCAACGAAGCATGGGCACAACGGGTGGAAACGGCGGTTCAGAAAGTGCTGGATGAAGGACTGCGGACGGCCGATATTGCCGCAGCCGGTGAGGCCGTAGTCGGAACCCGTGCCATGGGCCAAGCCGTGGTCAAGGCATTGCAACTCTGAGGATGAACGAAGCATGAAAAAAACGCATTACAACGTGGCGGTACTGGGGGCAACGGGGGCCGTCGGCGAAGTCATGCTGCAAATCCTTGAGCAGCGCAAGTTTCCCGTTGATCAGCTTTACCTGTTGTCCAGTAGTCGCTCTGCAGGGGGGCGGCTGCCGTTTCGGGGTAAGCAGGTTCTGGTGCAGGATGCGGCCGGTTTTGACTGGTCCCAGGTGGATATCGGCTTGTTTTCCGCCGGGGCCAAAGTCAGTGCCCAGTTTGCGCCCTTGGCGGCGGAAGCGGGCTGTGTCGTCATTGATAATACCTCCCAGTACCGTTATGACGACGATATTCCCCTGGTGGTCCCGGAAGTCAATCCCCAGAGTATTGCCGATCATGTGAATCGGGGCATTATTGCCAATCCCAATTGTTCCACTATCCAGATGTTGCTGGCTTTGAAACCCATTGCCGATGCCGTGGGTATTGAGCGCGTGGTCGTGGCCACCTATCAGGCGGTCAGCGGGGCGGGTAAGCGCGCCATTGAAGAATTGGGACAGCAGACGATGGCCCTGTTCCGCCACGAAGAGGCTGTCTGCGATGTTTTCCCCAAGCGGATTTCCTTCAATTGTCTGCCTCAGATTGATGTGTTTCAGGATAATGGATACACCAAGGAAGAAATGAAAATGCTCTGGGAAACCCGAAAAATTCTGGAGCTTCCTGACATCGCGCTGACGGCAACCTGCGTGCGGGTGCCCGTATTTTACGGCCATTCCGAGGCGGTCAACGTGGTGACCCGTGACCCGATTACCCCGGAGGCCGTGCGGGCCTTGCTGGAAAAAGCACCGGGCGTGACGGTGGTGGATAATCAGGAGATGAATTTATGGCCATCGGCTCTGGATGCAGCAGGCCAGGACACCACTTATGTGGGGCGCATTCGCGGGGATTGTTCCCATAATAGGGGCATTAATTTCTGGGTGGTGTCCGATAATATTCGCAAGGGCGCGGCATTGAATAGTGTGCAGATTGCAGAGTTGTTGATTCGCGACTATTTATAGGAACACTGCGGGTTGAAAGTGGCCCATTGCAATACGCTTGCGTTACAGAAAAATGAGGAAATAACAATGGAGAGAAAGAATTGGTTGTGGGCCATGGCCGGAATGGGCTTACTCTTGCCAGGCCTGGCTCAGGCACTGGGGTTGGGATCCCTGCAGGTCTTGTCTGCCCCCGGAGAACCCTTTCGTGCCGAAATACCCATCCAATCAGTAACCCCTCAGACTGCATCCAGTCTTAATGCCAGCCTGGCTCCGAACAGCGCGTTTGCCATGATCAATCTGCCACAGGCTCCGACCCTTGAGCATTGGCAATTTACGGTGCGGCGTGGGAGTCAACCCGCCATTCTGATTTCCAGTCCTCTACCCGTGAGTCAGCCAAATTTACAGTTTTTGGTACAGCTCAACTGGTCGGGGGGGCAGTTAGTCCGGGAATACTCGGCCAGTGTTGCGAATGCCGCTGCAGCGATGCCCCTGGTATCCAGCCCGGCACCCGTTGCCCCGTCGGCAATTTCGCCAGCGAGTGTGCCAGCGACCGAATCTGTGGCGCAGCCTCCCGCACCCGCTAGACTGTACCATGGTTGGTCGCGGGTAAACCGTTATGGCCCTGTTCCGGTAAACAGCTCTCTGTATGATATAGCGCAGTCTATCACTAACAGTAATGCAGTTACTCTGGATCAGGTCATGTCGGCAGTCGTCAAGGCCAATCCACAGGCCTTCAAAAATGCCAACCCGACCTATTTGTATGCGGGAAGCATGCTGAATTTGCCCAATGTGAATCAGGTGCAGGCCATGACTCCGGCTCAGGCTACAGCCTGGTTGTCAACCCAAAGTCAAGCGGGAAGTGTGGCGTCCCTTCCTGCCACTCAAACCTCACGGGCTGCGACTTCCACTTCCACAACCCAACCACAAAAAGCTTCCACAAGTCCCACCGAAAGTGCTACGCATCTGGTGCTGTCCAGTGCGCCAGCCAATGCAGTAGCTGCCAGTGCTGAGACGGCATCTGCCACTAGTTCGCCTCTGGCAGTGGACACCCTGGCCCTGCAGACGGAAAATCAGAAGCTGAAAAGTGAAGTAACGGGCCTTGGACAGCGTTTGAGCGCAGAAGAACGTTTACTGGCCAATCAGGGCGTCCAGTTAGCTACGCTCTCGCGCAATAGTGCCAATAGTAGTCTATTCAACAACATCCCACTATTGATTTCTCTGGGAGGCAATCTGCTGCTGCTCATCCTCTTTATATGGATGCTGCGCCGTCAGAAAGAATCGGAAAGACGTCAGCGTGAAGTTTCTCAACGCCTTTCCACACTGAACAGTAACAAATCGAAACCGGTTGCCGAGCCCCCGATTGTTGCACCGGCACCGGCACCGGCACCGGCTGCCGCATATAGTGCGGCAGCGGAACCGGCAATAACTCCTCCAGCCGTTTCCACGCCAGCACCGACTCCGACTCCTGCCTCCAAAGAGGCGGCGGTGGAGGAGATTGTGCCGGTTACTGAACTGGCTCCAGTGCAAACGCAAGGCGAAGATCATGACGATGTGATGGAAATTGATCCCATCGAACAGGCGGATCTCTACCTGACTTATGGTAAATCCGAACAGGCCATTACGGTAATGAATGAAGCGCTGGATGAGAATCCCAGACGCAAAGAGCTTTATGTCAAGCTTCTGGATATGTATGCCACTCTGGATCGTCGAGCAGATTATCTGGATCTGGCAGAACGGATGCGTGGCCGCTTTGGTCCCCATAACGCCGCCTGGCAGGAAGTGGCTGCTCAGGGGTCCCGCCTGTTTCCGGGGAATGCCTTGTTTGCTTCGGAGGATGAACGCGAGGCGGACGTAATGGTCAAGCAGGCTCCCCTAGAAACGCCTGCTGATAAAGTGCAAGAGGCTCCGGCCACTGAGCATGATGCAGACGATCTGCTGGATTTTGATTTTTCCCATGGGCAGGTTGCGTCTACTGCGGACGAATCCTTTCCTGCCGATGAAAAAGACCGCTTGTTGCAGGATATTGATGAACAATTCCGGTTGATGGATGCAGAACATTTTCATGCTGAACAAGTGACTGGCGAGGTGGAATCCGCGAGTCAGGATCACATCCCTGCCCCCGAAGCACCCAAGTCCGAAGCCCCGAGTGCGGAAGATACGCTGCCATTCTCTTTCGGGCTGTCACCTTTTGAAGAAGAGCGAGCTCCGGCTGTGCCTGCCAGGGAACTCGATCCCGAGCCTGAAGCGCTTCGCGAAATGCCCAAGCCGGCCATTGTTGAGGAGACGAGTCCTGCAGCCGAAGACTGGGATGCAGTCGGGACCAAGCTGGATCTGGCCAAAGCCTATGTCGAAATGGGAGACAGTGAATCGGCGCGCGACCTTCTCGAAGAGGTGAGCAAGGAAGGGAGTAGTGCTCAGCGCGAAGAAGCCCAGAAAATGCTCGAAGACTTGTAATTTGTCCCCTGACGTTCTGGCAGATACCCCAAGGCCCGGCATACGCTGGGCCTTGGGCGTTGAATATGATGGCAACGGTTTTTGTGGCTGGCAGCGTCAGTTGGGTCAGGCCAGCGTGCAGCAGTCTCTGGAGGAGGCCCTCAGTCGTCTGGCCGGGACGGCTATTCCGGTCACTGTGGCAGGGCGGACCGATACGGGCGTGCACGCGCTGTGCCAGGTGGTCCATTTTGATGCACCCGTGCAGCGTTCTGCAGAATCCTGGCTGCGGGCCACCAATACTTACCTTCCAGATGGCGTGGCAGTGCGCTGGGCGCAGCCGGTATCAGCGCATTTTCATGCCCGATTTTCGGCAACGGCCAGACGCTATCGCTACGTGATTTTAAATCGCCGGGAAAAATCGGCGTTATGGCGCCATCACACCGCCTGGGTGTACAGTCCGCTAGCCATTGAACCCATGCAGGTGGCGGCGGACTTGCTACTGGGTACCCATGATTTTTCTGCTTTTCGGGCTTCATCGTGTCAGGCCAATAGTCCTGTACGCAGTTTACATCGCCTGACGGTCAGCCAGCGTGGTGACCTGATTAGTATTGATGCCGAAGCCAATGGATTTTTGCACCATATGGTGCGTAACCTTGCGGGCGTTTTGATAGCCATTGGCCGTGGCGATCAGTCTCCACAATGGGCCGCAGAAGTCCTTGCCAGCCGGGATCGTTGTCAGGCCGGAGTCACCGCCCCGCCTGGAGGCCTCTATTTTGTTGCACCGCGCTATCCGGATGAATTCGCTTTGCCCGTCGATGCGGTGGATCCCGGTTTTCTGACGGGTACTTGAAGGCCTGCCATCTAGCATCAGTAATAGCTGTGGATGTGGGTTTATCCCGATGGCAGTGTTAGAATGCGCTGATGATACGGGCGAAAATATGTGGCATAACGCATGTGGGTGATGCTCTAGCGGCGGCACGAGTTGGCGCAGATGCCATTGGCCTGGTGTTTTATGAAAAAAGCCCGCGTGCGGTATCAGTTTCCCAGGCTCGGGAGATACTTCAGGCATTACCCCCTTTTGTGAGTTCGGTCGGACTTTTTGTTAATGCTGATCCGGCTGGCATAGAAAGGGTTCTGGATGACTGTCTATTGGATACTCTCCAGTTTCATGGAGATGAAACGCCTGATTTCTGTCGGCGTTTTGGCCGTCCCTATCTAAAAGCCTTGCGTGTCTCAGGAGAAGAAGACTTGCGCCGCCCGGTTGATGATTATTTTGACGCTCAGGGCTTGTTGCTGGATTGTGCGGTAGCTGGACACTGGGGTGGTTCCGGACAGAGTTTTGCCTGGTGGAAACTGCCGGACTTGGGCAAACCGCTGATTCTGGCGGGTGGTTTGCGTGCCGACAATGTGCAGGAAGCCATCCGCGTGGCTTGCCCTTATGCGGTGGATGTCAGCAGTGGCGTAGAGCAGTCGCCGGGTATCAAGGATCATGACAAAATGGCGGAGTTTATGGCCCAACTGCAAGGGTTTTGAGGAGAGAATATGGACAACTACGAACTTCCGGATGCAACGGGACATTATGGACCTTATGGCGGGCGTTTTGTGGCGGAGACGCTGATTCCGGCACTGGATGAATTAAACCAGGCTTATCAGGAAGCTCAGGCTGATCCCGAGTTTCGCGCAGAATTACACAGTGAGTTGCGGCAGTTTGTCGGGCGTCCCAATCCTCTGTACCACGCCGAGCGCATCTCCCGCAGACTGGGTGGTGCCCAGATTTATCTGAAACGGGAAGACCTGAATCATACGGGCGCGCATAAAATCAATAATGCCGTGGGACAGGCATTATTGGCCCGGCGCATGGGCAAAAAGCGGGTCATTGCGGAAACGGGAGCCGGGCAACATGGCGTGGCTACTGCGACGGTAGCTACCCGTTATGGTATGGAATGTCTGGTGTATATGGGTGAAGAAGATATTCAGCGGCAATCCAGCAATGTTTTCCGGATGCGTTTGCTGGGTGCACAGGTGGCGGCCGTAACCAGTGGCACCCGCACGCTGAAAGACGCGCTCAATGAAGCCCTGCGCGACTGGGTCACCCATGTGGATAATACGTTTTATGTTATTGGTACCGTAGCAGGCCCCCATCCTTACCCTGCCATGGTCCGGGATTTTCATCGTGTTATTGGTGATGAAGCGCGGGCGCAGTGTCTGGAGCTGACCGGACGTTTGCCGGACGTGTGCGTCGCCTGTGTGGGCGGCGGCAGTAATGCCATCGGCCTGTTTTACCCGTTCATCAATGACCAGTCAGTGCGTCTGATCGGGGTGGAGGCGGGGGGGCTGGGCCTGAGTACCGGCCAGCATGCTGCACCACTGACCACGGGGCGCCCGGGGGTGTTGCATGGTAATCGCACTTATCTCATGGAAGATGAAGACGGCCAGATTCTGCCCACCCACTCGATCTCGGCAGGGCTGGATTATCCGGGAGTAGGACCGGAGCACGCCTACCTGAAAGACATTGGTCGTGCTGAATATGTGGCAGCGACAGATCAGGAAGCCTTGCAGGCCTTTCACGAACTGTGCCGCACGGAAGGCATCATTCCGGCCCTGGAGACCTCCCATGCCCTGGCCCATGCCTTTGCCATCGCGCCCGGCATGCGCTCAGATCAAACCATTATCGTCAATTTATCGGGCCGGGGTGACAAGGATATTCACACGGTTGCGGCTCTGGAGGGTATTCATTTATGAGTCGTCTAGCGGCCATGTTTGCGCAGTTGCAGCAGAAAAATCGGGCGGCCCTTATCCCTTTTATCACCGCCGGCGATCCTTCCCTGACGGCAACCGTGCCCCTCATGCATGCCCTGGTAGAATCCGGAGCGGATGCGATTGAGTTGGGCATGCCCTTTTCCGATCCCATGGCAGATGGACCCAGTATTCAGCGGGCCAGTGAGCGCGCCCTCGGGCGTGGCGTCAAGTTGCGGATGGTACTGGAATGGGTCCGCGAATTCCGGCGCAGTAATCAACAGACACCGGTCATCCTCATGGGTTATCTGAATCCGCTCGAAGCCATGGGCATGGCGACCTTTGCGGAGTTGGCGGTAGGGGCTGGCGTGGATGGGGTTATCATTGTCGATCTCACCCCCGAAGAGGGCCGCGAGGAATCCGCCCTGCTCAAGGCCCGTGGCGTGGACCCCATTTTTCTGCTGGCTCCCACCAGTGGCGCGGCGCGGGTGCAGACGGTCCGCGAACTGGGCAGCGGTTTTGTTTACTATGTTTCCTTGCGGGGCATTACCGGGGCTGCGCAGTCTGACTGGCCCGAGGTCCTCAAACGGGTTGGTGAATTGCGCCGGGAATTGGCTTTGCCAGTTGCCATCGGTTTTGGAATTCGTGATGCCGAGACAGTGACCCGGGTTGCCCAAGGTGCGGATGCCGTAGTGGTAGGCAGTGCCCTGGTCGAACAACTGGCCGATTGCAGCAATGATCAGGTAGCCGTTCAGGTGGCCAAAAACTTTATTCAAGCGTTGGCGGGTGCCGTACAAAAACCCCGGAGTGTTCAATGAGCTGGTTTGACCGGGTATTACCCCCCAAAATCAAGAAAAACCCTAATCCAGAGCCGCAAGCGGCGGAAAACAAGCGCACGGTACCCGAAGGGCTTTGGTCCAAGTGCCCCACCTGCCAAACGGTTTTGTATCGTACCGAGCTGGAAGAAAATCTGTTTGTCTGTCCCAATTGTGGTCATCATCAGCGCATTACGGCCCGGCAGCGTCTGGATTTTTTCCTGGATGCAGAACCGCGCCTGGAAATTGCCAAGGAATATGTCCCCGTTGATCCCCTGCGTTTCAAAGATCAGAAGCGCTACAAGGAGCGTTTGCAGGAAGCCCAGACCAAGACCGGTGAAAAAGATGCTTTGGTGGTCATGCGCGGCCTGCTGCATGGGCGTCCGGTGGTTGCTGCCGCTTTTGCTTTTGAATTCATGGGGGGGAGCATGGGTTCGGTGGTCGGCGCCCGTTTTGCCCGGGCCGCAGAAACCGCCCTGGTAGATCGCTGTCCATTGGTCTGTTTTTCAGCCAGTGGCGGTGCCCGGATGCAGGAAGGTCTGCTGTCACTGATGCAGATGGCCAAAACCTCGGCAGCCGTTGAACGCCTGGCCAAGGCCGGACTGCCTTTTATTTCGGTGCTGACGGACCCCACCATGGGCGGGGTTTCTGCCAGCCTCGCGACCCTGGGCGACGTGCTGATTGCCGAGCCCAAGGCCCTCATTGGCTTTGCGGGGCCACGCGTCATCGAACAGACGATCCGCGAAAAGCTGCCGGTTGGCTTTCAGCGTTCGGAGTATTTGCTGGAACACGGGGCTATTGACCAGATTGTGGATCGCCGCCAGTTGCGCACGGTGATCGGTGAAATACTGGGAATGCTGACCCAGTCCAGCAGCAAATCCTAGGAGCTGATTGTGCTGCAGAGCAGGGCGTTGACGGATGCCCTCAGTGATCAGGTGATTCGCATGGCCGGCCCGCCGGAACGGATTGTCCTGGGTCTGGAGCGTATGCGGACGGCCATGGCTTTGCTGGATTTGCCTGCGCGTTTGCCGATGCCGGTCATTACCGTGGCCGGTACTAATGGCAAGGGTTCTACGGTGGCTTGTCTGGAGACTTTTTATCGACAGGCCGGTTACCGGGTTGCCGCCTATACCAGCCCGCATATCTGGTCGTTTAACGAACGTCTGCGGCTGAATGGCACATCTGCTCCGATGTCCGACTGGGACGCTGCACTGGATGACATTGCGGCCGTTGCCGGAAGCATTGCCCTGACCTTTTTTGAAATCACGACCCTGGCTGCAGTGAAAATTCTCTGTGCGGCGCAGGTGGATCTGGCCATACTGGAGGTCGGACTGGGTGGGCGACTGGACGCTGTCAACGCTTTTGATCCGGACTGCAGCGTGCTGACTACGGTAGATCTGGATCATCAGGACTGGCTGGGCCCGGATCGACTGTCCATCGGTCGGGAAAAATCCGGAATTTTTCGGCCCGATGTGCCGGCTCTCTACGGAGATGCTGCAAATCCCTGCGCCTCCGTGCTGGAAACAGCAGCGCAACATCAGGTGCCGTTACAATTACTCGGTCGGGATTTCGACTTTGATGCACAGGCCCGCCGTTGGTGGGGATTTGGCCAGACCCTGGCAATACCGGAACCGCTCTGGCCCGCTGCTGCGCAATGGCAGAACCTGGCCCTCGCCCTGGCCGCCGTCTGGTTTTTGCAAAAAAAATTACCCGTTTCCGCTGCGGCATTGAGCCATTGGTCAATCCGGCCAGATTTGCCGGGCAGGGCACAGATGTTACGGCCTTGGGGAGAAAACGGTCCGCGTCTGATTGTTGATGTCGCCCACAATCCTCAGGCAGTGGCACAATTGGCAACGCTGTTGGAGGGCCAGGGCGGGCGCTGCCATGCCGTAGTGGCCATGCTCGCCGATAAAGATGTTGCAGGTACCCTGAAAAACTTGCTCAGGCGTGTAGAAGTCTGGCATGTTCTGGAAATAACCGATACGCCACGTGCCGCCAGTGCTGCCAGTCTGCAGAAATGTTTGTGGGAAATGGGCGCTGCTCATGTGGAAATTGAGGAAAACATGCAAACCGCTCTTGATGCACTGGGTTCCGTTTTGACAGCCGATGACAGCATTGTCTGCTTCGGATCATTTCATCTGGTCAAGCAGTTGCCCCGGCAATGGCTGGACGGTACCAGCGTGTGAATTACTGGCTGGATATTGTCGTTGTCGGACTGGTCGTATTATCCGCCCTGTGGGGACTGTTTCGGGGCATGGTTCGCGAATTTTTTTCATTGGCGGCCTGGGTTGGTGGATTTTATGTAGCCTGGACCTGGGGGGGGAGCTGGCTGGCGCCCCAGTTGTCCCATGATATTCCTGTCGGATGGCGGGTACCCTTAGCTTCTTTTATCCTGTTTTTTGGCTGTCTGGTAGTTGGAACCCTGTGCGCTTTTGTGGTGCGTAAGTTATTATACGGCATTGGCTTTGGAGCCACCGACCGGTTTCTGGGCACTTTTTTCGGATTCCTGCGGGGCTTGGTGCTGATCGCCATTCTGGTCACATTGGTACAATCTTCGGATTTGTCCCATGAGTCCTGGTGGAAAAACTCCTGGCTGGCGCAGGAGCCCATAAAACACTGGTCACAATCGTTGACGGCGCCAGCCGTGTCCTATTTGGAGTCGCAGAAAATTGCACACTGAACGTTGGGAAGAACAATTGATAGAAGATGATCATTTCCATGATGAATGTGGAGTGATCGGCGTTTTCGGGCATCCGGAAGCCGCCAATCTGACTTATCTGGGGCTTTACGCCCTGCAACATCGTGGTCAGGAATCTGCCGGTATTGTTTCGGAAGATCAGGGCAAGTTATTTGTCCAGCGCGGTATGGGACGGGTGGCGGATGTGTTTGGTCTGGAACAGATCAGCCAGCTGCCCGGCGAGCAGGCCATTGGTCATGTGCGTTATTCCACGGCGGGCGGTTCTGTGCTCAGGAATACTCAGCCGATTTTTATCAATTACCGGCACGGTGCTTTTGCCGTCGGGCATAATGGTAATCTGGTCAATGCCGATGAATTACGTCTTCGGCTGGAACAGGAAGGCGCTATTTTCCATACGGATATGGACACGGAAGTCATCGTCCACCTGCTGGCGCGAGTACCCGGAGAAGATCCCGGAACCCGTCTTGCTGCGGCATTGAAACAAGTGTCGGGTGCCTATTCCCTGGTCTGCCTGACCGAAACCCGCCTGATCGGCGTGCGCGACCCCATGGGTTTTCGTCCCCTGGTTCTCGGTCGTCTGATTGATTCCGGGGGGTTTGTGCTGGCTTCCGAAACCTGCGCCCTAGATTTGATGGGTGCTGAATTTGTCCGGGATATTGAGCCCGGCGAACTCATCATTATTTCCAAGGAGGGCATCGAAAGCCGCAGGCCTTTTGCCCCCGTCGAACGCAGAATGTGTGTGTTTGAATACATTTATTTTGCGCGCCCCGATAGCGTTCTGGATGGCACCCATGTGTATTCGGCGCGTAAGCAGATTGGCAGGGCCCTTGCCCATCTGCACCCGCGCGAGGCTGATTTGGTGGTGCCCGTGCCGGACTCTGGTGTTGCTGCGGCCATGGGTTATGCAGAAGCTTCCGGTCTCCCCTTTGAACTGGGCCTGATCCGTAATCATTATGTCGGCCGCACCTTTATTCAGCCCGCCCAGCGTGGCCGCGATTTTGGCGTCAAGGTCAAGCTCAATGCCCAACCCAATATTCTCCGTGGTAAACGCGTCATTCTGGTGGATGACTCGATTGTGCGCGGCACCACCAGCGCCAAAATTGTCAACCTGGTGCGCGCTGCCGGGGCCCGTGAAGTGCATTTTCTGGTCAGTTCACCACCAACGACGGGGCCCTGTTATTACGGTATTGATACTCCGGACCGCTCCCAATTGATTGCTGCCCAGCATAGTATTGAGGAAGTGCGGAAAATCATCGGGGCGGACAGTTTGGGCTATATCAGTCTGGACGCCCTCTACGAAGCGGTAGGTGCGCGCACTCAGGGATTTTGTGATGCCTGTTTCAGTGACGACTATCCTTTGCCTACCCCTGAAGGACATGGCTCCCGTCAGTTGCACCTGCTCAAGGAGGTGAAATGAGTTCAGAAAATCAGGATGCGGCTTGGACTGCGCAATTGCGTCCGGAAACCCTCGCTATTCGTTCGGGCATTCATCGAACCCAGGAACAGGAACATAGCGAAGCCATTTTCCCGACTTCCAGTTTTGTATTCGACTCCGCTGAAGAAGCGGCCGAGCGTTTCGCCGGGCGAGTCCCGGGAAATATTTACGCGCGTTTTACCAATCCGACGGTGCGCACTTTTGAAGAGCGTCTGGCAGCCCTGGAGGGTGCTGAGGCTTGTGTGGCGACCGCTTCAGGGATGGCCGCCTGCATGACGGCCTTCATGGGGTTATTGAAGGCCGGCGATCATATTGTCGCATCGCGTTCCATTTTCGGGACGACGGTACAGTTTCTCAGCAGCATTCTCGGACGTTTCGGGGTGGAAACCACCTTTGTGCCCCTGGCGGATTTAGAGGCCTGGAAAGCCGCCATTCGTCCGGAAACCCGCTTGCTGTTTCTGGAAACCCCTTCCAATCCCCTGACGGAGATTGGCGATATGGCGGCTTTGGCCGATCTGGCGCATCAACACGACGCCTGGCTGGTAGTAGATAATTGTTTCTGTACGCCGATACTTCAGCAACCCCTCCGGTTTGGGGCCGATCTGGTGTTACATTCTGCCACCAAATATCTGGACGGGCAGGGCCGGACTCTGGGTGGTGCCGTGTGCGGCAGTAACGCCCTGTTGAATAATGGGCCCCGCAATTTTGTGCGCACAGCTGGCCCCAGCCTGAGTCCGTTTAATGCCTGGGTGCAGCTTAAAGGGCTGGAAACGCTGGCTTTGCGCATGGAAAAGCATTGTCAGAACGCCCAGCAAATGGCCGAGTGGCTGGACAACCGTCCGGAAGTGGAACAGGTGTATTTCCCAGGCCTGAAAACGCATCCGCAATATGCCCTGGCCGCGCAGCAACAAAAGCGTCCAGGTGCCATCCTCTCCTTTGATCTGAAAGGTGGGCAGGCAGCAGCCTGGGCTTTCGTCAATGGCCTGCGTCTGCTTTCCCTGACCGCCAATCTGGGGGATGCCAAAACCACCATCACCCACCCGGCCAGCACAACCCATAGCCGGGTCAGTCCTGAAGCCCGGGCTGCTGCCGGCGTTGGCGATGGTTTGCTGCGCATCAGTGTCGGTCTGGAACATGTAGATGATCTACGGGATGATTTGCTACGAGGTTTTGCAGCCGCAAATAGCGCTGTCTGATTTGCGCTATGCTGTGTTTACAGAGAGTTGTTTCCCTATCATTAAACTGACGGAGAAAAAGAGATGACAAGATTCCGTGCCTTACAACGTTACCGCCTCCAGCCGGATACCCGCATTTGTCTGTTTGATAATGGTTTGCCCCTGAGTCTCAAGCCGGAAGACTCCGCACTGAATAGTATGACGGATCTGCGCCGCGTCCCGGCTGCATCCACCAAGCCGGAGTCCACTATTGATCAGGCCATGCAGCGCATGATTCATGTGGGCGTGCGCCTGTTATTTGTTCTGGATGATTTGGGGACCCTGGTCGGCTTGATTACGGCCCGGGATATCATGGGGGAAAAGCCGGTTCGGCTGGCTGCAGAAGACCATATCGCCCGTGATGACATCAAGGTCCAGAATATCATGGTGCCCCTTGGACAAATTGATGTGCTGGATTTTCCCGAGGTAGAACGCTCCACTGTAGGGGATATTGTCCTCACCTTGCGCAAGGCGGGTCGTCAGCATGCCCTGGTGCGTGAGGAAACCACGCATGGATTTGAAATACGTGGAATTTTTTCCATAAGCCAGATTGCCCGGCAGCTGGGTGTAACCCTGCAAAGTAATGATGTGGTGCAAAGTTTTGCGGGTTTGGAGCAACTCATCGCCAGTGATGACTAAACACATTCCGAGCAAAGTGCTGCAGGTGGGGGTCTGCCCCGGTGACTGAAGCAAACGGGCTGCTACTGGCAGCCCTCCTGATTTTTCTCAATGGTTTTTTTGTGGCGGCCGAATTTGCCCTGGTCCGCCTGCGCAGCACCCATGCGCGTACTCTGGCCCAGGAACATGGGCTGCGTGGGCGCATTCTGGTGCGGATGCATGCGCGTCTGGATGCTTATCTTTCGGCCACGCAACTGGGCATTACCTTTGCCTCCCTAGGCATTGGCTGGATTGGTGAGCCCGCCATGGCGCATCTACTGGAGCCGGTGTTCCGGTTTTTCGGGGTTCGGGACCCGGCTCTGCTCCATTCACTAGCGCTGGCAGTAGGCTTCGCCCTGGTTTCATTCGTGGTTATTGTGATTGGCGAGTTGGTACCTAAATCCCTGGCCATTCGTAAAGTCGAAGCCGTTTCCCTGTGGACGGGCGCTCCGCTCTACGCCTTCTATTGGCTGATGTACCCCGCCATTTTTGTTCTCAATGGGGCAACACGCATGGTGCTGCGCCTGTTCGCCCTGCGTCTGGATCAGCATGCCGGTGATGCGCCGCATTCCCGGGATGAACTGGCGATGATTCTTGCCCTCAGCCAGGCTCAGGGAACCCTGGGTCAGCGCACCGGTGATATTCTCGACCGCACGCTGGACTTCAATGAATTGACAGCCGGTGATTTGATGCGTCCCGCAGCAGACATGATCTGCCTGATGCGCGAAGAGAGTTCCGAAGAAACCCGGGCAATGATGTTGCGCCATCGTTTTACCCGTTACCCGGTTTGCGAGGGCGACCGCCAGCATGTGATCGGTCTGCTGCATGTGAAAGACGCTTTTGCGCAGATGGCGCGCCATGATAATCTGGGCGATCTCAAAAGTCTTTTACGTCCCTTGCCTTCGGTCAATAAAGCCATGCCCGCCATGGACCTGCTGAGCCATTTTCGTTCCGGTCATCCGCATTTTGCGCTGGTGGTGGATGACCTTGGCACAATCACCGGTTTTGTGACGCTGGATCATGTTCTGGAAAGCCTCCTCGGCGTCATCCCCGACGAATTCCGCCATCAGCGCAAGGAGTGGCAGCGACGCCTGGATGGTAGCTGGGTGGGTTCAGGAAGCCTGTCCCTCTATTCCCTGGAGCGTTGTCTGGATCGGGATATTGACGAAGATGCAGCAGATACCATCGGTGGGCTGGTCATGCGCCAACTGGACAGGGTTCCGGAAGAAGGCGAAAGAGTAGTGTTTCCCGATTTTGATGTTCTGGTATTGCGCAAAAAAGGCCCGCGTATTACCCAGGTGCAAGTCATCCCGCATCCTGATAATGATGAGTCGGACTGGTTTTCCTGAAAAAGAGACAAGATGCTGAAAAGTGATTTTACCTACGATTTGCCCCCGGAACTCATTGCCCAGGAGCCACTGGCAGAGCGCAGCGCCTCGCGGATGCTGGTGCTTGATGGTAATTCCGGGCACTGGCAGGATAGCTGGATTCGCGCCTTGCCAGAATACCTCAATCCGGGTGACTTGCTGATTCTCAATGATACCCGGGTGCTACCGGCGCGCCTGCATGCCCGCAAGGAAACCGGTGGCGCCGTCGAGTTGTTGCTGGATCGCCTGCTGGGGGAGGATGAAGGCTGGTTTCTGGCCAAATCCTCCAAAGCCTTGCGACCCGGCATGATGTTACAACTGGCGCAGGGCGATCGTGCAGAGGTGCTGGAAAAAGACGGGATGGATGTCCGCCTGCGTCTTCACCAGGCCTCCTGGCTGGCGGTGCTGGAATCTGAGGGAAGCATGCCGTTGCCCCCCTACATTCACCGTGCTCCCGAAGCCCGTGATCAGGAACGTTACCAGACAGTCTATGCCGATAAACCGGGGGCAGTCGCCGCACCAACGGCCGGACTGCATTTTGATCAGGGCTTACTGGAGGCGTTGGATGCCCGAGGCGTGGAGCGCCGTTTTGTGACCCTGCATGTGGGGGCGGGGACTTTTTTGCCGGTCCGCAGCGAGCAGGTTCAAGAACATCAGATGCATGCCGAAACCCTGATTGTTTCCCCGGACACCGTGGCAGCCATCACAGCTACCAAAGCCCGGGGCGGACGGGTGATTGCGGTAGGGACAACAGCCTGCCGGGCACTGGAAACCGCCGGACAGGACGGCACCTTGCGTCCTTACGTGGGTGAAACCCGCCTGTTTTTGTATCCCGGCAAAAAATTTCAGGTGATTGATGCACTGCTGACCAATTTCCACTTGCCCGAGTCCACGCTGCTGATGCTGGTTTGTGCTTTTGCCGGTACTGAATGTATGCTCGCCGCCTATCAGCATGCGGTTGCCGCCCGCTATCGTTTTTTCAGTTATGGAGATGCCATGTTCATTACCCCTGCAGCGCTTTCGCGGTGCTTGCCCTGATGGGTATTTTTGAATGTCTGGCCAGGGATGGTGCAGCCCGGCGCGGTATTGTCCACTTGCCCCGGGGAGATATTCAAACGCCGGCATTCATGCCGGTAGGGACCTATGGCACCGTCAAGGCCATGGCCCCGGAAGAACTGAAAGCCATCGGTGCGGACATCATTCTCGGTAACACCTTTCATCTTTTTCTGCGTCCGGGGCTGGAAGTCATCACTGCCCTCGGCGGCCTGCATAAAATGATGCACTGGGACCGCCCCATCCTGACCGATTCTGGCGGCTTTCAGGTGTTCAGTCTCGGGGCCCTGCGCAAACTCCGTGAAGCGGGTGTGGAATTTCGTGCGCCTACGGATGGTCACAAGGTTTTTCTCGGACCGGAAGAGTCCATGCACATTCAGGCCGTGCTGGGTTCGGATATCGCCATGGTTTTTGATGAATGCACGCCGCATCCGGCGACCTACGAGGAAGCACGGGTCAGCATGGAACTCTCCCTGCGCTGGGCGGCACGTTCCCGTCGGGCTTATCAGGGTCCCGGTCAGTTGTTTGGCATTGTCCAGGGTGGAATGTATGGCGATTTACGTCAGCGTTCTCTGGAAGGTTTGCAGAAACTGGATTTTCCGGGCTTGGCCGTGGGTGGACTTTCGGTGGGTGAAAGCAAGGCCGAGATGACGGAGGTACTGGAAAATCTCATGCCGCAGATGCCTACCGACCGACCCCGCTACCTGATGGGTGTGGGCACGCCGGAAGATCTGGTAGAGGGGGTGTACCGGGGCGTGGATATGTTTGATTGTGTCATGCCGACCCGGAATGCCCGCAATGGCTGGCTGTTTACGCGCAACGGCATTCTCAAGCTCCGTAACGCCAGTTACGAAAAAGATCCGCTTCCCCCGGATCCGGAATGCAGCTGCTATACCTGCAGCAATTACAGCCGGGCTTATTTGCGGCATCTGCAGCGTAGCCATGAAATATTGGGCGCGCGCCTGAATACCCAACATAACCTCCATTACTATCAGGAGCTCATGGCGGGGCTACGCGAGGCTATTGTCCAGGGCCGTCTGGAGGCCTTCCGAAAGGAATTTTATCAACGTCGTACCGCGAGTTCCCTCATTGACGCCTAAAGGCTACAATGGGCGCCCGCAAACCTGATCAGGAGTGAATAATGAGTTTTTCACCGATTGCCAATGCCTATGCCGGAACTGCAGCCGGTGGTGGTTCAGACTCTGGACTGATCATGATTGTCTATATTCTGGTCTTCGGGGCAATTATCTATTTTATGATGATTCGTCCGCAGATGAGAAAATCCAAGGAACAACGCCAGCTCATGGCTTCCATCTCCAAGGGGGATGAAGTGGTTACCGTCGGCGGCCTCGCCGGGCGCGTCATGCAACTGGGCGACGAATACTTGCACCTTGAAGTCGCTGAAGGGGTTACCGTAAAAGTCCAGAAGGCGGCGGTCACCTTGTTGCTTCCCAAAGGGACTCTGAAAAAACTTTAAGGCCTGTTCATGACCCGTTATCCGTGGTGGAAGTACCTGATCATTCTCCTGGTTGTCATACCTGCGCTGCTTTATGCACTGCCCAATTTTTACGGTTGGCATGCTGCCGTGGAAGTCCGCGCCCCGATCGGAACGATCATTCCGCCCGTAACGACCCTGCAAGGCTGGCTCCAGGACGCCAAAATTCCGGTGAGCAGCGTCCGTAGTGATGCCCAGGGCAGCACATTCTTTTTTCCCAACGACAATGCCCAGGGGCTGGCCGAAACTTTGTTGCAGAATAAGCTTCCGGCCAACGCCCAGGTGATTCTGTCGCAAATGTCCGCCGAGCCCGACTGGCTGAAATCCGTAGGGGGCAAGCCCGTAAACCTCGGACTGGATTTGCGCGGCGGTGTATATTTGCTCCTGCGCGTGGATACCGATGCGGTCATCAAACACGCTTTGGAGCAGGATAGTGGCAGCCTGCGCACTTTTCTGCGTCACAAGGATCTGCAATATCTGGCTGTGAATACTACGGGGCCTGATGCTCTGGCCATCGAAATGGCCAGTCCGGCTTTGGCTGTGGAAGCGCAAAAAGTGATTGCCCAGCAATACCCCGATTATGCCGTCACCGTACAACCCAAGGGCATAATCGACGTCACCATCACGCCCGATGCCGCCAAGAAAATGAAAGACGACGCCTTACAACAGGCCATTGTGGTGATTCGTAACCGTATTGACGAACTGGGCGTATCTGAGCCGGTGATTCAGCGCCAGGGCGTTGAGCATATTGCCGTGCAGCTTCCCGGTGTTCAGGATACCCAGCGTGCCAAATCGATCATTGGTTCTACGGCCCAGCTGGAATTCAAGATGGTGGATGATCAGGCCAACATGGCAGATGCCCTCAAGGGCCAACTTCCGCCGGGAACCGCCCTGTATTATGGTCTGCATAATTCACCCTATGTGTTGTATACCGATACGGTGCTGACGGGTCGTTATCTCAGTAATGCCAGTGCTGGCGTGGATAACAATAACGGCGAATCTATTATCAACGTCAGTTTCAATAATGCCGGTACCCGGATTTTTGGCGATCTGACCAGCAAAAATGTCGGCAAGCGCATGGCCATTCTGCTCGATAACAAGGTGGTTACGGCGCCGGTGATTCGTGAAGCCATCACGGGCGGCAGAGCCCAGATCACGGGTTTTGCCAATCTCAAAGCCGCCAGCAATGCCGCCATTGAACTGCGGGCAGGTGCATTACCTGCGCCGGTTCACATTTCCGAGGAGCGCACGGTTGGTCCTACTCTGGGGCAGGATTCCATTCATGATGGTGTCATGGCGGTGGTGTTCGGCATGATTTTCGTGGTGGCCTTCATGACCATTTACTATCGGGCTTTTGGTCTGATTGCCGATCTGGCCATTCTGGTCAATATTCTCGCCATTCTGGCCGTGCTTTCCCTGATGGGCGGCACCCTGACTCTGCCGGGTATTGCGGGTATTGTTCTGAAAATCGGTCTTGCCGTCGATGCGAACGTGCTGGTATTTGAACGGATCCGCGAAGAACTGCGCCATGGCATGAGTGTCCGTGCCGCCATTGATGCCGGGTTCAAAAAAGCCTTTGCCACCATTGTGGACTCCAATATTACGGTGTTGATCGCCGCGCTGGTGCTCTTCCAGTTTGGTACCGGTGCCATCAAGGGATTTGCCCTGGTGCTGACTATCGGGGTCATTACCTCCATGTTTACTGCGACCATGATGAGTCGCGGTATTATCGAACGCGTCCTCGGTAAGCGGCGCATTCAAAAACTGTATATCTGAGGCCGCATCATGGAATTATTCAAAGCCCGTACCCATGTGGATTTCATGTCGAGGCGCCGGATATTCCTCGGAATATCCGCCTTGTTGATTGTCGCCTCAGTAGTCGTATTTTTTGTGCGTGGGCTAAACTACAGTATTGATTTTACGGGTGGTACTTTGGTGGAGCTGGCCTTCAGCAAAACCCCGGATTTAGGCGCAGTGCGCGGTACCCTGACCACTGCCGGTTTTCATAATGTGGTGGTGCAAACCTTTGGTGGCGATCGTGATCTGTTGATTCGTCTGCGTACCCAGCCGGGCGAAAGCAGCGCCGTCGGCACCAAAATTCTTCAGGTATTCCAGAAAAATCAGACGGCTTATCCCGACGTGCAATTACGTCGCACCGAATACGTGGGCCCGGAAGTCGGCAAGGAACTGCGCAATAAGGGCATCATGGCCCTGATTATTGTCACCCTGGGTATTTTGATTTATGTCGGTTTCCGTTTTGAATGGCGTTTTGCTGTGGGTGGGGTATTGGCCATGCTCCATGATCCCATTCTGGTAGTAGGATTTTTTGCCATCACCCAGGAAGAATTCTCGCTGACAGTTATTGCGGCTTTGTTGGTGATCATGGGTTACTCGCTCAATGATACCGTGGTGGTGTTTGACCGGATGCGTGAAGATCTGCGCGCCTCCCGAAGTGGCGACGTCGCGCAGGTTTTTAACGTGGCCATTAATGAAACCCTGTCGAGAACAGTCATCACCAGTTTTATTACCTTCATGGTGGCCCTCTCCCTGTTTCTGTTCGGGGGACCGGTGATTCATGGTTTTGCTACCGCCCTGGTAATTGGCGTTGTGGTCGGTACCTATTCCTCCATTTTTGTTGCCAGTCCTATTGCCTTATGGCTGGGACTTAAGCGCGAGCATGTTCTCAAACGCCAGTTCATCAGCTCCAAAGACCGTAATGATGGAGCACGTTTGTAAGTTCAGGCCGGACCTCATGGCAAGCAGCGGCTGAAACAGGTTATACAAAGACTTGCCGAAGACTGCACGAAAGCTTAATGTATGCCTCCACGGAGAGGTACCGAAGTGGCCATAACGGCGCCGACTCGAAATCGGATGGGGGTTAATAGCCCCACGTGGGTTCGAATCCCACCCTCTCCGCCAATAAAAACAACGAATTACACAAAAAACCGCGCTTTGCTTATGACCTGTTGAAACCAGTCCGCTTTCTCACTTTTTTGTGCCATATCCAACGGGCGACTTTTCACATCTCCGGAACATCGAACAACACCAAAGGTATTGCGCCCCACTGGATTTCGGCCAATCAATTTCAGCTGTGCAAAAGGATCGTTGACTCGCAACCGCCGGGAATCCGGCAGCCGCAGTGCAGGGCACCCCCAGCGGGTGCCCTGCAGGCCGCTAGATAACTAGCCTGAAAAATGCCATTGTAACTATATGGAAGGTTAGGATAGTGATGCCCTTTGACCTGAGTTGCTGGGTTTACTGATTTGTGGAAAATGGATCAAAAGAGTCGACTACGGTCACCTTAGAGCCAGTACTCGCCAAGGACTTTCTGACGTTGCCGAAGGTGTCTTCAATAAACTGGGATGGAGAACCAAGCCCTACCGCCTTGGTAAATAATCCTCCTAATTCTGCACCCAGTACATTAGGATTTGAGGAGAAACCAGATTGGCTGGTGTATGAGCCGACGGCATCAGCCTGATATCCGCCTTTGTATGGGTAAAGGCAAAATGTGTAAGTCGCGTTTTTGCCATACTTGGAATAGCTGTTATCTGCACCCCGCGCGATCACTGATGCTCCAGGACAACTTACAATACTGGGCAGGACAGCCCCAGACATCGCTGCAATGGCAGACAATCCGCCCATGCCTGACATTTGAGACATCTGGCTATTTTGAAAACGACCGGGTTGATCGGGCAACGGATAGGGGGGTGGATTCTCCTGAACGGCAGCTCCTGACAAATATTCCTTTGTACCAGACACAAAAGCATTGACAACATCCTGATATGAAACATTAGTTGGGGTTTTCACGTCATAGACGACGTAAGCCATTTTTGTGGTAGTGGTTGGCGTCGTGGTGGCACACCCAGAAAGTAGAATAGTGGAAAACAGAGCTCCAAGGGTGATGGACAGAACAACACGTTGCTGCTTTATAAACATAAATTTTCCTTTTTAAATCTAGTCAGCAAGATAGATATGCCATGATGGTTGCGTTTACGCTATGACGGTTTATCAACGAGAACAACACGTCATGAACTACTTATATAGATGGAACTGATGGGATTTCAAGATGGTCCTGCGGACTGCTAGCCGCCAAGGTTACGGAGGTGCCCTTTTTCCGGAACCATGCGTCATATGTGTGTAAACATTCAAATGGGGGCATCATGAGCACCGTGCGCTGGAATCTTGCCGTGTCGGCAGACACGGATCAGTCCGTCCGCATGTTCCTTGCATCGCAAGGCGGCGGGCGCAAGGGCGACCTGTCGCGTTTCATCGAGCAGGCGGTACGTAGCTACATCTTCGAGCGTACTGTTGAAGAGGCCAAGGCGGCAAACGCAAACGTGAGCGAGGCCGACTTGACCGCTATCGTGAACGAAGCTGTGCAATGGGCGCGTGAGCACTGATGCGGGTCGTCCTGGATACCAACGTGCTGCTCAGCGCATTGCTGTCGCCGCACGGTTGGCCGGACGCCATCTATCGCGCGTGGCAGAAGGATCGGCATCGGGTTGTGGTTATTACACCGACCGAAATTAACAAACTCGGTCTGGTTACCTGCGTGCCTATCACCAGTGGCGGCAATCATGCCAGACAAAACGGTTTGACCGTGGTCATTGCGGGACACGACACGACCGGTGTTGCCGTCTGCAATCAGATGCGCACCTTCGATCTCAGCGCCAGAGCTGGTGAAGTAAAATACATTGAAACTCTGGACCAGCAAACGACGCGCGAAATCATCAACCGGGTAACCAGTATCATAGATCCGGGGTAACTGATTATTTCACAAGCATTTTTTGAACTATTGCCTGAATACTGAATGGCATCTATTATTCTTGATTCAGTGCGTTTTGCACACTCACAAGCTGCGGGATGTTTATGATTTCAAGCGAAGTTCGGCAATGGCTCAATCAGGGGCAGGCCCGCATTCGTGAAACTGTCAATGCGGCATCCGATTGTCGTATGTCTGCCGCAAAGACGCTTTTAGTCCCGGCACTCATCAAGCGCATAGGGTCAACGCGCATATGGGTATTTGGTTCTGTTGCCCGCAGAGAAGCCCCAGAGAATTCTGATATTGATATTTTTGTGGAATGCGATGGAACCGTGGCGCAATTACCTTGGTCCAAACGCCAGGATGCAATTTCTGATCTGCTCAAGATGGTAAGGAAGCAAGGCTTTACATGGGGCTGCGATATTATTGTTTGGTCAACAGAAGAAGTACGCCTGGGAACCAAAATATCTGAACCCATGATAGAAACCATAAAAAAGGAAGGGGTGTTAATATATGAGCGACCAGGAAAGAATACAGCGGTCCATTCAGTGGTTTGAACTGGCGCAAGCCGATCTGGAAGCCGCCCGCATTGAACAAGCTGTGGGCTTTTCAGCCAGGGGCCGCTTGAAAATCGTTGATAGCCTCTTGACCACTTATGGGCTGAGGAAGCAAGTAAGCGGCTAGCTGCTTATCGACGTGGCGAACAAGGAACCAAGGTCTATTCCTAAACCTCAAACCCCAGCGCGCGCAATTTGCCCTGGGCCAGACTATGCCCCAGGGCGGCGGCGCTGCCCAGCCAGCGCAGGCCGAGGCCCTGGTTTTTGTCTACGCCCTGACCGTTGAAATAGCAGGTCGATAAAAAGTCCATGGCATCCGCGTGGCCTTTTTTGGCGGCGGCCTCAAAGCAGTTGGCGGCAATGCTGTACTCGCCGGACCAGAAAAAATAAATGCCGACCTCATTCAGGGCTTGCGCATCGCCGCTGTCGGCCTGTAGCACACAACCCACAAAGGCCTGCAGCAGACAGTGCGCCTCCTTGGCGGCGAGGCTGCTCAGGTCCACCTGCCGCAGCACCCCGCTGGGCACCTGCGCACTCGGTAACTGCCGCCCGGCGATGGCGCCAGAATCCAGCCAGTTATGAATGGTCCGCACCGTTTTACCGGTGAGCAAGGCGGCCATTTGCGGGCTGATGAAAGCACTGGACGAACCGGATGCAGCCATAAGACTTCCTTTCTGCAGGTTTTATTTCATCGATTTTAATGGAAAAGCGAAAAGCTTTCATCGATTTTCGATGAAGGCATGGTGGGATTTCATCGGATTGGGATGAAACGTGGGGCAAATTTTGGCAGAGGGCTTTTATTGTGCGTCGTCATCGCCCTATCATTCAGGTCTTAATATATCTCTAAAACAAATGGTTGATAGTGCTGTGGCGCTGTGAACAGGCAAATTTCTGATGCTGGCATGGTTAGTGCTTTGTTAGACGCAGTGCAGCGCCTCTTGGCGTTGCCGAACTTCTTACCACACAAGGAGCATCCTCATGAGCATGTTAGTCAAAAAGGCGCAGGCCAGCGCCGAAGCCGGTTTCACCCTTATCGAACTGATGATCGTCATTGCCATCATCGGCATTCTGGCGGCCATCGCCATTCCGCAGTATGAGCAGTACATCGTGACTTCCAAAGCAACAACGATTACACAGGATTTTCATCAGATGATTACTCAAGGCACTGCAGCAGTCGCTGCTGCGGCGGCGGGCCAAACGACTTCTATTTCAGCACCTGGCGGCACTGGCGCTAATGCAACGACTGGAACTGTTGACGGATACAATTTCAATATAACTAGCACTCTCCCTGTCTCATCCACTAATAGCACTTTTGTAGTGGCGTTGACACCTAGTGGAGCCTCTTCGAGCCTTCAAACTGCAGTTGGTGCAGCGCTGAGCTCCATGAACTTGCAAGGTTCTGGAACTGCCGGCTCTGGACAAAGCACAAGTAGTGTAAGCGGTTGTAATAGCGGATCAAGCTGCACCGTAACCATAGATTCTAACGGGGGTATTTCTTTTAGCTAATCCTTGCCCTTCCGCAGCCCTTCGGGGCTGCACCTTTCGGACAGTGCTCTGATCCCTATCTCAAGAACAATTTCAGAACCCTCTCGGAAAGGTCATCCCATGCCCAGCCCCATAATAAAACTCCAGAAGAACAGCGGCTTCACCCTCATCGAACTGATGATTGTTATTGCGATCATCGGGATTCTGGCGGCCATTGCGATACCGCAATATTTTGCGTACATCGAAACGGCCAAGGCGCAGACAGTATCGGGCAATCTGAAAATGGCGGTGGATGCAGTCACCAATGCTTTTGCCGCCAGTAACAATAATGTGACCACGGACATTTACAACACCCTGAACGGACAATCTGCCCATGATGTGGCCGACCCGGTGTATGGCTCAGGCACACCGGCTTTTGTTGTGCCATCCAGTAACCAAAAAAGCCAATGCGGTCAGGTATTGATTGATGCGGCCACCATCAGTCAGGCAGGACCTCAACAAGTGACCGTCATGGTCAGCATAACGGGCTGCAGTGGCAATCTCGGTACCGCTATTGCCAACGCCTGCAGTGCCGAAGGATTCATTCACGCCGCGACAAGCAGCGGCGTCATCATCACCCAAAACGGGAAAGTCACCCCGTAAACTCACAGGAGAACGACCATGAACGCCCATCATCCGCAACAGCGTATCAATGAGCTCCAGCAATTGCGCCATCGTCTGCTCAGTCGCCGCGAACAACGCGGTGCCGCCACCGCGACCATCGACATGGAATTGAATGTCGTGCGCAGTGAATTGCAGGCCCTCTATGCCATGCAGCGCGATCAAAAACCCGCCAATCAGCGGATACCCGTCACCCACGGCCTGAAAATGGCCTGATCGTCGCGGGCTGCGGCGCTTGGCGCACCGTCCTGCCTGGCAGGGCGGAGGGTCGCTGGCTGCCTATCCCCTGATCTACGGCCCTTCGCGCATGTCCCGTGATGCTCCTGATCCGCGCCCCAAAAACGGCCCCTGGCGCCGGGTCTGGGCGCGTCTGGGCTGGGGTGGGGGGTTGCCTGCGGGTGCTTCGGCTGCGGCCCATAGCCGCCTCGAACAATATCTGGCTTTCAGCAAGGCCGTCGGGCAGGTCATGGAACACACCGATCAGGAGTCCATCCTGCTGGAGTCCCTGTGTACCCTGGCTGTGGAATGTACCCCCGTCACCCTGGCCTGGGTCTGCCGGGTAGAGCCGGACAATTCCCTGCATACCCTGGCGAATGCCGGAGATACCGCCTATTTGGACAGCTTTGCCGAAAGACGCAGCGGCCTGCCCGCCGACCATGGCCCGCTGTTCCGGGTCTGGCAGGAACAACAGGCCCTGTTTAATGAACCCTTCTCAGAAGGCCCCCTGCGCAGGGCCTGGCAGCAAAATACCCGTCCCTATCAGTTACGCTCCATGGCGGTGCTGCCCATTCACCGTGACCACCAGCCCTGGGCGCTGCTGGTGCTGTATGACCGGGATCAACGGGGTTTCCCGCAAGACTGTCAGGTGGTGCTGGAGGGCATCGCCCGCCGGGTGAGTGAAGCCCTGGAAGACTGGATAGGCATACTCCGCGAACGGGTCGCGCGCGAACACCAGCTGTTGCTGGGTACGGCCCTGCAAGCCGCAGAAGAGGGGGTGGTGCTGACCGATGCCGACCGGCGCATTCTGTATGTGAATGCCAGCTTTTCCCGTATGACCGGTTATACCCTGGCGGAAATCAGCCGCTTCGGGCTGCATCATCTGCAAGGCCCGCGTACCGACCCCCGGACCCTGACCGAAATTGACGAGGCGCTTTGTGGTCAGGGATTTTTTAACGGCCGCCTGCTCAATTACCGCCGCGATGGTCAGACGTTCTGGAATCATTTAAGCATTATCCCTATTTACCAGCGTACTGGAGCCATCAGCCATTATGTGGGTATTCAGCGCGATGTGACCGCCGAATGGCTGGCCCGCGAACAGCTGGAATACGAAGCCTGCCATGACCGCCTGACGGGTTTGGGTAACCGGCGCGCCCTCATGGACCAGGTGGCCGTTACCTTACCCCGCGTCCAGCGCGGCCACGACGCTCTGGCCATCTGCATGATCGACCTGGATCATTTCAAACCCATCAATGATCTTTACGGCCACGAGGCGGGGGACCATGTGTTGCGCGTAGTGGGCCGCCGCCTGCACGCCGCCCTGCGCCGCAGCGACTATGTGGCGCGTCTGGGTGGGGATGAATTTGTGCTGCTGATTGAAGGCTTCAACAACTTCGAGGAACTGGAAATGATTCTGGTCAAAATCGAAGTCGTCATCAATGAACCGATTCATCTCAAATCCGGCGTGGTGGTGGGCGTGCGCCTGAGTATGGGCGTGTGCCTGTCCAACAGTGTTTACGCCGACGATTTCGAGACCCTGCTGCGCTATGCCGACCAGGCCCTGTATCGCGCCAAGGCCAACAAACGGCAGCGCACCCGTTACTGGGAGCTGTGCGTGATGGAAGAGAATGCCGACGAAACCACCCGTAAATCGTCCAGTGCGGACCCCGTATCGGTAAACAGGAGCGATGCAGATGAAAGTTGAGCGGTATGAAGCGCAGAACCTCAGAACAAAGTGAAATAACGGCGCTGATTCAGAACACTTCCCGGACCCTGCTGGAACGCATCGAAGGTATTCGGAATATTTCCAGAATACCAGGGAGCTGCTGGAAAAAGTGGGTAGGCAAATTGGATCCCACAGACATCTGGTTCACTACTCAGGATTGCGCTTAAAACGGTATGGTCAGGTTGGCCCCCACGTAACTCCGATGATAGCCTGGGCCTCCTCCGTAAGCGCTGGCTACCTGAGAATAACCACCGGTGAGGCTGAACTGTAAATATTTTGAAACTATGCCGGTAATGGTGCCGTAAAAGTCAGTGATGGGCGTGGTGACGCCATTTATGGTCTGGTCTCCATACCCGGCGTACAGGCGCATCACCGAGTATGGAGAGAATTTCTGCACATAAATAATATAACCTAATGCTTCCCTGTAGTGATGGGGGCTGAAATATGCGTTTCTTTGTCTTGGTTTCCCCAAGGAGTCAATATATGGAATTTGCAAAGGCGTTCCGCTGGTATATGCCCTGAAATATCCCTGAACTCCAAGACTGATAGGCAAACTGCTAAAACTATAAAACTCAGGAGTAACACGAACGACTACTCCGTCACGCTGGTTGCCATCGCTAAAAGCCTGATGAAAATAAGCGGCACCCACAGTGCCAATATTCCTGAGACGCCCGAAGCCCCCCAAACTGACTGTATTGATGAGAATTTTGTTGGCCACGGCAGTAACCGTACGAATCGGTTGTTGATCAAAGCTGAGATTGAGGCCCCAGGAATCGCTGGGTTGATAATTCAGCTGCCCGTCAAGTCTTCCAAATGTCCAGTTTCTGGCGGTGCTGACTCCGCCAAGTATGCTGTAATTCCAGTTGGTATTGATTGGCGCAGACCAGCCACCTTCCACGGTCGAAATGCCAATCTGACCATTGCTGTCATTGATTTGCGTTTGGCGAAAGCCAGCATACCACATGGTGGGGCTGAGGCTGTTGTCACCGGGGCCGTCGCCGGGAATGGTAACCCCGGCTTGGTAGATTTGATTGATGTTGTGGTCGCTATCGCTGCTGTACTGATAGCCCACGTTAATACGATCATGCAAAGGATAGTATACAAAATCTGAAGTTTGCCGGAAAAGTTGCGCCTGCCATTGGGGTCCAGGGTAAACCCCATGGGGTGCGGCCAGGTTCAGATGTTTCTGGGCTACCGTATCCCAACTCAGTAAAGCGCTGGCAATGGCAGATTGTAATTGCGGGTCGGCACCCATGCTGCGAACCGGTTTTAAAATATCATAAGCTTCTCTGGGGCGCCCCAAATTGATCAGTGCTCTGGCGAGACCTACGCGCATGGTTTTTTGGTCTTCAGGGCTATGGGCGATGGAGATGCCCTTGGAATAAGCGCTTTCTGCTTCGTGAGAATTACCGACCCAGAGTGCGGCATAACCAAGACCAGACAGGGCGGCAAGCTGATCATCATGGTATTTGTCGGGATGGCGATTGATTTCATTTCTGGCTTTACGAAAATAAGACAAAGCCAAATCAGGATGTTCCTGGGTCAAAGCCTGACGCCCGAGTCGGATATCTTGTCCCGGGTCGGCGACCGCAACGGTGGTACCACAAAAAAACATCAGCCCACCAATGACCACCACGATTTGAATAGGGTTTTTTTTCACTTGGTACCCCATTTTTTTCTCAGGCTTAACAATTCTGAACCATATCCGGCAAGAGAGGCTGGAGACATAAGTAATTGCGAAAGAAATACATAAAGAAACATACCACGAAGATTTTTGCGAATGTGTATTCCGCGTTCTTTAAACATGGTGCTTTGTACTGAGAAAATCACGACGTTATTCAGTGCTGCCAAAGGTAAAAGCAAGAGGGTTATTGGCCCTGCAAGCAGGAAAAATCCAAAGCACGCAGCAATAAGCCCCGGGATAAAAAACAAAAGGTAACTAATGTCCAGCCATGGAAATAACATATTCATAAAAACGAACTGCAGAGTTATTCTTCTTTTTAAAAAAATGCCAGGATGTGCCCGTATTGCTTCAAACATGCCGCGTGCCCAGCGCTGACGTTGCTGAAAAAGCTGTTTATAGGTTTCAGGTACGTTGGTAAATACAATAGCATTTTCAGCATAGCCAATCCGGTAACCCTGCTTGAGCAATCCCCAGGACAAGACAATATCTTCCCCGACACAAGGAGCCCATCCGCCCATTTCCTTGACCAGGTCACGCTGGTACAAGGAGAATGCGCCCTGCGCAACCAGCGTGCCCTGATAAAGACTTTGAACTCTTTTAACTACCGCAATGCCATGGAAATAATCCCATTCCTGCACTCTGGTAACCCATGATTTTCTTGAATTGCGTACCGCAATGGCTCCAGCAACTGCAGCAGTACCCTCTGGATCTCCAAGGTATCGACCCACAATGTATTTTAAGGCGTCTTTGTAGAGAAAACTAAAGTTTCACCGTTTTTCCGCGAGGAAAATCGGCATGGTTAACAAAAATGTCGGTCATTAAATATTATTATTTATCTATGAATTATACTTATTTTGGCGCTATTTTGTTACCCTATTTTTCTTGTTTTATTTATTGTGAATCAGCCAGATAACGATGAATAGAACCGCCTTCCGTGATATAATGAGTGATCGTTAACGCTCTGATTATAAACTGTCTCTTATACACATCTCCGAGCCCA
>NZ_JACKYY010000037.1:0-32971 GCF_015100075.1 Acidithiobacillus sp. HP-11 | reverse complement strand
CGATGGCYSTCAGATGTGTATAAGAGACAGGTATCGAGGAAGTGGGCCATAAAATCACTCATCACATTGAATCGTAAGTAATTATACGATAATTTTAGGCAAAATGAAAGTCCGACAAGCWGCTAGATGGTGGCGTGGACCCACAGGTTTATGCTGAAGAACAGGAACGCGCCAAGCAGGAAGCCGCACGCATCGCCAAGATGGAACAGGCCGCCCGCAAGACGTTTGCTGATGGATTCATGAAATGGTATGAAGCGAAGCTATCCAAGCGCAAAGATGGCCCAGATTTGCTCCGAGCCATGCAGAAAGACGTGCTTCCGAAGGTTGGCGACATGGAGATAGCCAAGGTTGCCCGCGCTGATTTGTTGGCGTGTCTGGATACCGTGGCCGCACGAGCGCCGAGGATGGCTAACAGGCTGCTGACGACGCTTAAAACCTTCTACAAGTGGGCAGAGCTGCGGGAAACCGTGGACGTCAACCCTTTGGGTATTGTCGAAGCGGAGAATGTAGGCGGCAAACTGAAAAGCCGTGAACGGGTGCTGACTGACGATGAGATAGTGGACCTAATTCGAAAGTTACCTGTCAGCGGATTGTCTGCCAGTGTGCAAGCTGTTTTGCTGATTGTGCTTTCCACTGGATGCCGATTGGGTGAGATATGTAGTGCTGAATGGCAGCATGTGAATGGCAACGTCTGGACTATCCCAAAGGAAAACGCCAAGAACGGAAGGGAACACCATATCACCCTGTCAGCGTTTGCGCTGGCGCAGTTCTCGGTGCTTCAGGAAATACGGGAAGGCGCCTGGTGTGTCCCTTCCCCTAAAAAGATTGGAGACCATCAGACAAGGCTTTCCATTGGAGCCGCCATCTATGACCGTCAGACGCAAAAGGCCCAACGGCAGGGAAGAACGGCAGCAACTGACGCCCTTACCCTGAATGGTGGACGATGGACCGCGCACGACCTACGCCGTACATGCGCCAGCGGTATGCAGGAACTCGGTATTATGCCCGCCGTCATTGATGCTGTTCTGAATCACAAGGAATCGAAAGGCGTCACTCAGATTTATCAGCGATATGATTATTCCAAAGAAGCCGCCGATGCTTGGGCGAAGTGGGGAAGGCATTTAGCAGGATTACGCGCAATCGCTACGGGAAATAATGTAGTGCCTATCACTGGATAATTTAATCTAGGAATTAAAGCCCCATAACCCATAAAGCCCGTCTTTTTGATGGGCTTTTTCTTTGTCCTTATTTCAGGGCATTAAACCCGTAGAAACTCCCAACTAACCGCCAAATCGCCCCGTTTCGTACAGAAACATTAAGAAACATCATAATTGCTCCATCGTTTTTTTACAGGGGTTCACACGATGGAAAATCTCATAGTTCGCGGTAAGGAATTGTGTAAAATTTTGGGCATATCGCGCACCACGCTGTGGAGATTTGAAAAGTCACCAGACTTTCCAGAAAAAATTCAGATGGGGCCAAATTCCGTCGGCTATTTTCAAGACGATGTCATGGAATGGCTCAAAAAGAGCAAAGTCGCAAAAAACACCAACATTTAAGCAAAAAAATCCCGCCATTGGGGGCGGGAATAAGGAATAGACAATGATTACTCTACACGCTTTTTCGCGTAAATACAAGCACCTATGGCCCGTTCTGGCCGCTCTGATTTTGTCTCTTGCGGATATCGTAACGCTGGTTATCCATGCGGAGGGACTGCTATGACACTCCCGATTGATAAAATCCTGCAATCCCTTGAATCGGTTAAGAGAACAGGCACCGGAAAATGGCAAACCCGTTGCCCGGCGCATGACGACCGTAGGCCAAGCCTTTCTGTTCGGGAAACCGAAGATGGGACCGTCTTACTACACTGTTTCGCGGGTTGTGGTGCTCAGGAAATAACGAGCGCCCTGGGCCTTGGTTTGGCTGATTTGTTCCCTGGCGACCGTTACAGTGTAACGAACGCCAAACCCATGCGCCGGACGGTAGATTACAAATCCGCGCTACTTGGTATTCACACTGAGGCCGTTGTAGTCGCCAGCGCCGCCGTTGCTCTGGCAAATGGTGAGGAACTCGACGATAGCGGAGTGGAAAGGCTGCTGACTGCTGAACAACGCATATCCGACGCCATAAGCGTGGCAGGGGGTGCGCTATGACATGGAGCGCTGAGGACTTAGAAGCAGGCCGGGAGGCCGTTACCGATACGATTACACCGCCACCCTTACCTGATACAGACGCCATGCTTTACGGAATTATTGGAGAAATCGCTAAAGCTGGCTCTGATGGGAAAGAAGTGCATCCGGTAGCGGTTGCTGCTGCTGCGCTCTCGTGGCTCTCTGCGGAAATAGGCCCGGATATCTACCTTCCAGTAGGTGATACCAGACATCATGTCAATCTTTTCACCTTGCACGTTGGCCGCAGTGCCAGGGGCGGAAAAGGCGAAAGCCTAGGGCTGGTAAACCGCATACGCGCCGCTATTCCGAACCCTGACGCCATGATGGATTTAACGCTTGGGCAAATCCACACTGGCGGTTTGTCTAGTCGTGAAGGGCTTGCAGGTGCAGTGCATGATGGCTTTAAACAAGGCAAGGAAGAAGTACCCGGTATTGATGACAAGCGTTTATGGATCATCGAGAGCGAGTTCGCCAACGTACTGGCGCAAGGTAAGCGAGACGGTAATACATTATTACCTGCCCTTCGGGATGTTTGGGATGGCGGCTCCATAATGCCCCTTACCAAGGGCCAGAGTATGTGGGCAACGCGCCCGCATATTTCGCTTCACGGCAACATAACGCCTGGCGAACTGGCCGCCAGAATTGAAGCAAGAGAAGTCCAAGGTGGGACGTTTAACCGTATTTTGATGATATGGGCAGAGCGTACCTGTTTAGTGGCTTTTCCTGCTCCGACTGATAGAGCCCTTGTCTCAAGTTTTGCAGAGCGTTTGAGAGACATCATCACTTGGGCCATTGGCGACTATCCGAACACCAGAGACAGTCGCCGTGCATCTCTGACGCCGGAAGCCGCAAAGCTTTACAAAGAACTTTATCCATCGCTCAGGGAACCGCATCCCGCCAATGAACTGATTGCGGCAGCTACAGAACGGCGTGCGCCAATCTGCCTAAGAATCGCACTGATACTCGCGATTCTGGAGAAGTCCCTGATGATAACGCCAGAGCACATAAAGGTGGGCCACGCTTGGGCTCAGTATGGTGCAAAAACTGCCGCCTATGTATTGGCTGAACTTGGCGGAGAAGGACGGGATAAAGAGAAAGAAAACAAAGTGTTGGCCTTTATCGCTGAACAGCCGAAGCGGGAAGCGGATAGATGGACAATCACCAAGCAATGCTTTGGGAACAAGGTATCAGGAGCCGCGCTGGACAAGGTACTCAAGCCCCTTGTTGACGATGCAAAGCTGGAGCGCCGCGAAGTGGAACCCAAGGCAGGAAACCGAAAGCGAGCCATTTACCGTTTAACCTTAGCGAAGAATGCGAAGAATGCGAAGAATGAATAAATACGGGGCTTCGCATACTTCGAAGTATGGGCGAAGTATGGCGAAGTATGGATTTTACCGTTTCAAACTTCGCAAACTTCGCTCAAACTTCGAAGTATGCAAGCTATTGAAAATGTTCAAACTTCGCAAACTTCGCAAACTTCGCATACACCAACAGGAAAACAGCACCACTGAAAGAGGGTTACCAATGAAAACGTCAACTGAAACAGTCGAGAAACGCATCGAAAGGCTTTACCGTCTGCTGGCTCTGAACCGAGACATCAGAACGCGCAACTATCCCGAAAGGGATGCAGAGCTTTGGACGGTTCAGGCGCTTATCTGGGAACAGGCTGTATCCATATCCAAGGACTTAGAAACCACCGCCAAACGTATCAAACGCGATGCAGACAGAGCTTGCTGGTTGCTGGAGCCGTAGTCCGGAACTTATTGAATATCTGACACCGAACCAACCACCTTATTGGAGCCATTATGAATACTCTTGAATCCACTTATCCCGATACATTCCCGAATATGGTCACCATCTTGCTCTCGAAAGCGCAGGACATGTTGGGCCAGCGTCTGCCCAAAGATGCCATCATCCACCTGCCGTATTGCTGGCATGATGTACCCGGCACCAGCGACTTGATTCTATTGAATCGGCTATATAAACCCATTGGCGTTACGTGCTATGGCGCCAAGGTTGAAGGGCGACTTACCTACCCTGGCGAGTCTGTGAATTACGCCGATTTTCCCGAACTCATGGCCCCGCGTGGTTCTGTTCATGACGTTGAAAACATGCTCTGCAACAGTATCCCTAATCCGCGCCGCTGGTTTTTCAATGACACAAACGCACCGTGGGATGGCAAGCAGAACACGCAACGTCTGGCGGATTTGATACAGAGCAATCTTTACGCTCTGGATGACTTGGCGTGGTTTTGAACGCCCAGCAAGCCCCTTTCCTTGCCCTAAAACGCACGCAAGTAATAGGGGTGCTATCCTACCTTATTATTCACCGAACACCCTTTAATTGTCCCTAGGAGATATGTCATGACTACAGCAAAGAAAACACTCGCACCGGGAGCCCTTCCGACTGATCCAGAACTCAGAGTGATTATCCGCCAACGTCTTGGCGTACCCCCCGAGACGCCCGGACATTTTCGGGAAGGATTTTATTATTCGCCAAAAGACGTTTGTGATCGTCTGGGTATCAGTCAATCCACGTTGCTTGTTTGGCGGAAACGGTACGCTATTCCGCACCTGCGAATAGGCAGGACAACACGGTATGCGGGGGGCGTATTGAACGCGCTGGCGGATGCTATGGAAAAAGTGACTTGTTGATTTTTCCGCGAGCGCCTTAACCAGTCCATATAGGCAAAAGGCTTCCAAAATCCCCGACTCCCGGCACCCGCGTTACTGTAACGACTCCAATATGGAGCGTTACAGCGTAACGATGCCGTTACCGTAACCAGAAAAACCAGACACGCGGACAACTAATCCGCTTTTCTGAATCTTTAGAATCCAATAAATACAGGCAGTTTAGCGGGTGCAATCGGCCAGATTGTGCCTTTGCACGACATTTTCACGACAGTGAGCCGGAATTGATGCCCTAATTTAGCGTTACAGTAACGGTTCATCCTGCTGCTGGTGCTGACACCGTTCCGCACATTTGTGCGGAAGGTTCCAAACCACAACACCATCGCGGTACTGTCACAACCTTTGGCGTCTGGATGGATGCAGCGCCAGCATAAAAAACCGTCATGACATTCGCCAAGTGTAACCGGTAATGTAACCGGTAAACGCTTCAGGCAAAAAAATGGTACCTAGCGTAATCCGCTAAGTACCTGTTTTAATTGGTCGGGGCGATAGGATTCGAACCTACGACATCCTGCTCCCAAAGCAGGCGCGCTACCAAGCTGCGCTACGCCCCGTCGCGGCAGAGAATAGCCGCTTGCTGCTCCGTGGTCAATCTAAACGGGACAGTTTCCGACGCAGGCGGTCCAACTCGCTACGGGCCAGGGCGATGCCATCATTGAGGCGTTGCCGTTCCCGGTCGCTCAGGTCTTTACCCTTTTGGACCAGCTCTTCACTGTAAATGGCGATGGTATCCAGCAACTCTTCCACGCGTTCATTCATCCGTTCACGGGAAGCGACCACTTTGTCCCAGGCACGATTAGCCTGATGGCGAATTTGTTCGCGGGTGCGGTCGCCTGCCTGAGGGGCAAAAAGCAAAGCGGTTACTGCTCCGGCAGCGGCACCCGCCAGCAGGGCAATGCCCAAAGCACTATATCCAAGACCATTACTATCGTTGTCGTAATCCATCATAGTCAGACTCCTTCATCAGGTGATGACAGTGGGGGCCTTGCGGCCCGTAAGTTTTTCAATACGGGTCAGGTCCTTGCCCAAGGCAATCAGTTCACGCAGAACCCGTTGTGGATCCAGTTGCTGGCGCGCAGCATCCTGTTCCAGATGTTCATGATAAATCCTCAGAGTCGCACCCTCGGTTCCGGTTCCGGAAAGACGGAAAACCAGGCGCGCTCCATCGCTGAACAGCAGGCGCAATCCCTGATGGCTGCTAATGCTTCCATCTATCGGATCCGTATAGGCAAAATCATCAGTGGTTTGGACAATCCTTCCCGCCAGCGTTTGCCCTGTCAGCACCGGAAGCTGAGCAGTGAGTGTTGCCATGATTTCTTCCCCGGCGCTGGCAGGTATCCCTTCGTAATCATGACGGGTGTAGTAATGGCGGCCAAATTCCTGCCAGTGCCGGGTCACGATTTCTGCCACGGATTTGCCGGTCGCGGCGATCACCGACAACCAGGCAAGGACCGCCCAGAGCCCATCTTTTTCGCGGACATGATCAGAACCGGTGCCGAAACTTTCCTCGCCACAAAAGGTAATCTTACCGGCATCCAGAAGATTTCCAAAAAATTTCCAGCCGGTCGGCGTTTCATAATGTGGTATGCCCAGTTTTTGTGCTACCACATCAACGGCCTGACTGGTGGGCATGGAGCGTGCAACGCCCTTCAATCCGCCGTGGTAACCGGGAATATGGGTAGCATTGGCAGCCAATACCGCCAGAGAGTCGCTGGGTGTGACAAAAAACTGGCGACCCAGAATCATGTTGCGGTCGCCATCACCGTCGGATGCTGCGCCAAAGTCGGGAGCCTCTTCGCCGAACAGATAATCAGCAAGAGACTTGGCATACACCAGATTCGGATCGGGATGACCACCACCAAAATCCGTCAGGGGAATGCCGTTGACGACCGTGCCAGCAGGGGCACCCAGTTGGTTTTCAAGAATCTCCAGGGCATAAGGACCGGTGATGGCGTGCATGGCGTCAAATCGCATGCGGAAATTGCCATTAAAAAGACGACGCAACGTTTCAAAGTCAAAAATGCGGGCCATCAGCTCGGCATAGTCCCGGACCGGATCGCAAATTTCAACGGTCATGTCGTCGAGTTGAAAAACACCATCGTGATCGATATCGACATCCGCAGTATCCAGAGTTTGATAGCTCTGGATGCTTTTACTGCCGGCCCAGATGGCATCCGTGATTTTTTCAGGAGCGGGTCCTCCGTTGCTGATGTTGTATTTGATGCCGAAGTCATGATGGGGGCCAGCCGGATTGTGGGAAGCGCTGAGAATAATGCCGCCATGGGCATGGTGGGCCCGAATGATTGCAGAAACAGCGGGGGTAGACAAAAGTCCTCCCCGGCCGACCATGACTTTGCCCCAGCCATTGGCTGCGGCCATCCGCAAAATGATCTGGATGGCTTCGCGATTGAAAAAGCGTCCATCGCCACCAAGAACCAGCGTTTTACCCTTGCGGTCTGGAATCGCTGCAAAGATCGATTGGACAAAATTTTCGAGATAATGAGGCTGCTGAAAAACCGAGACTTTTTTACGCAGTCCCGAGGTGCCGGGGCGTTGATCGGGGAAAGCCTGTGTAGGAATCGTCAGCACCGCCATGGTACACCTCAGGATTCAAGTGGTAAGTCGATGATGGTCGTTTTTCTGCTGGAATCGGTCCGGATCCAGACCGTATAACCACTGATCTGCCAGGAACTGACTATAACCCCTTCACTCTGGATGGCCTTTTCACTGGCACGCACAACCTCCGGGTCACTGGCTTCGTCCCAATCGGCAGTAACATGACGCCGGAGCAATTCCTGTGGATCCAGCTCGCCAGACTCAAAAATGGCCTGGGCATCCGGGGAAACGTAGATGGATCCGAGTTCAAACAGCATGGTTTTTTTCATGGTTCTCAAATTATAGCAGGAGGAAAAAAATCACAAGGCAAAGCCTTGGGTGCGCAGAAAGTCACGACTGGGGTTTGCACACTGGTTCATCAATGCAATCCGGTGCGGATTGTGACGGGCGCGACGCGCCCAGACCCGGGGATGGCTCAGGCCGGCCGCAGCATAAACTTGTTCTGAGGGGAAAAAGCAGGTGCGCAGAAACTGTCGGAATACTTCGCGCAACACCGGGCTGATAGCCTTTTTTTTCAGGCTATGCATGGCCTGACTGCGCATCTGGATGGTCGTCCGGGCAAAAGCCATATGCCGCGCTTCCTCGCGCATGTGCACATGGGTAATGGCGAGCACGGCAGAAGGAAGATCCTTACGGGCGAAAATCAGGCGGTTCATGCGATCGGGCACATCCTCGCCGATGAGAATAGTCGCCCAAAAAGCCGCAGAACCCTCTGGAGCGTAGCGGGCGAACAGACGTGCCAAGGGCGGACGCTCCCCAAGAGGGGTCATAAACGGCAGATGGGAACGCTGCTGGAGCTCCAGAAACATGAGACTATGCCCGACTTCTTCACGCAGTTCGTGAAGCTGGTAATGATAGCCCTGGGGATCGCGATACATCTCGTGCAGGGAGTTGGCACTGAGTCGCTGGATGAACAGTGCCTCCAGCCAGAGGCCCAGCTCACAAAATGAAACAAATTCCACCTGCGAAAGCCGGGTGCGTTCATCCACGCTGAGCTGCTCGTATTCCGGGAGCCCATAAAGGGAAACCAGGGAATCCGGCAGCCAGGCACTGTCAGCATCCAGACTTTCCCAGGGGATGGTGCTGACCGGATCCCGGTATTGGCTGCTATGTGCAGACAAGCGTTTGACCAGCGCATCATGATGGCGCTGAATCCGGGCCTGGACGGGGATGTTGGACGCAAAAGTCATGCGCTATTGTGCCATGGTCTAGGAGACCCTCCAAGCTTTAAGCGGACTGAGACCCTGGGCCTGACGTAGGGAGGACAGTGCTTCGCTGACGGAGTAGCGGGCTTGCCAGCCAAGTGTCTCTTGAGCGCGGCGGGTATCGACAATGAGCGGATTTTCCAGAGCCTGAAGCCAGCCCGGATCACCCAAAGCCCGATTGAAGGGCCGCAGACGGCGATGGATGCGATGTAACTGTCCCGGGTTCAATGGTAAAGACCAGCGGCGCGGAATGCTGGACCACGGGACAGGTTCTGCTGCGGCAATATTGAACACTCCACCATGGGCGTGATCCAGAGCAGCAATGATGGCGCTGGTCGCATCTTCTTCATGCAGACATTGGATGGGTAGACCCGGGTTCTTCATGCGTACATTAAAGGGGCTGGTCGCAATGGCGTTTACCAGTTTTTGCCCATGGGGGCCGATGATGGCATGAAGACGCAATCGGGTAACTGCCAATGCCGGTTGTTGGGCGGAGAAAATATCCAGCCAGGATTCCAGTGCCGCCTTGTCTTCACTATAGGCAAAACCGGGCACCGGCCGGCAGGGCCAGTTTTCATCCAAGGGAATGGGATTATCGGGCCAGGCACCGTATGCGGCAACACTGCTGGTGTAAATGACATGTCGCACGCCGGCGCTGGCCGCTGCTTGAAAAAGGTGCTGGCTACCGCGCAGATTGATGTCGCGCATCTCGCTGCGCCAACGGTTTTGCGGCCCCAGACGGGGGCTGAGAACCACAAAAGCCAGGTGAATGATCTGGTCGATGCCTGCCAGCTGCTCTGCAAGACACGGGTCGCGAATATCCATGCTGAAGTAGCGCATTTTGGCAGAGCTAAAAGCGGGCGGGTGAATATCAACAGCAATCACCTGCTGAATATCCGGCCGTTGCACGAGAACCGGAAGTAATGCTGCAGCCGTATGACCAGCAGCACCAGTAACCATGACCCGCATCAGCGAGCTTCCGGCGGGTTCAGGAAAGGAATGACTTCTTCCGCGAGCAGTTGCAGGGAACGCCGGGTAACTGCACTGGGCACCATGCCTGCGCCAACCGCCAGAATCAGGCGATCAACTCCGGCACGTGCATATCTGGAAAGCTTCTTTCGACAGGTTTCCGGATCACCGACCACCACCATGCCCATACTTTCGAGCATGCGTAAACTCAGGCCGCGCCGCAGCAGGGGCTCAAGGAAGCCGAGCCGGTGATAGTATTCATAGCTTTCCCGCAATTGCGCGAGAACCGGCCTGGTCTGATCCAGCAAGCGTTGATAGTACCAGGTAAATCCCTCAGCCAGCCGTCTGGCTTCAGCGGCATCTTCCAGGCAAAGGCAACCAATGGTCATGGCAAATCCATTATTTTGTCCGGCCTGCAAAGGGCCTTGACCATGTTGCTGTTGCCAGCTCTTTTTATAAGCGCGTAAATCCTGTTTGATCATGAACCAGGGCTTGAAGGGTCCGGAGAGTACCCCGATGCCTTCCTGAGCGGCCCACTGAAAGGTGGCGGGACTGACGGCTGCTGTCCACAGGGGGGGGTGAGGTCTCTGGATGGGTTTGGGTAATATATCCAGATTTTCAAACTGATAAAGTTTATCCTTGTGGCTGAAAGCAGGTCCTCCAGCCGCACGAAGAATTTGCAAACCTTCCTGCATATGTTGGCGGCTGTCGGCCATTTGGCTGCCGAAAAGTTGATATTCCTTGGGAGAAAAGCCGCGACCAACGCCGAGCTCCAGACGACCATTGCTGAGAATGTCCAGGGCGGCAACCCGTTCGGCAACCCGGATTATGTGATTATAAGGCAGTACCACAACAGCATGTCCCAAGCGCAATTTGCTGGTACGTTGACTGGCAGCAGCCAGAAAGATTTCGGGGGCGCTGGAATGCGAATACTCGCGCATGAAATGATGCTCTACCAGCCAGGCACCATGAAAACCCAGCTGGTCCGCCAGGCTGAGTTCGTCTAGCGTTTCGTGATAAACTTGGGCTTCGCTGCGGCCCTGATGTTCGGGAACAGCAAGTTCGTAGAAAAGATCAATTTTCACTATTGAGGAGCCTCCGTGACCCAGATTGCATCTACTCCGCGCCAGATTGCCGAACGCTTGCAAATTGCCATACTAACATCAGAACAAATGCGCCTGCACTGGGCGGATGAAAGTACGGGCATTCATTACATGGAAGTCGTTATGCCCCTGGAGTGGCAGGAAAGTCCGGAGGGAGACTACCTGCTTTGCAAGGTTCTGGCAGAAAATCTGGAAGTGCGGGTACGGGTTGAGCTGATCCAGAATCTTCCGGCACCGGTAAAATAACGGGATCTACTTTTCAGGAGACTCCAGAAGCTGCGGAAAGATCTTCTCCCGATAGTAAGCCAGTTCGTCAATGGATTCACGGATATCCGCCAGGGCCTCATGTTTTTCTGCTTTGGGAAATCTCGGGAAGCCGGGATACCAGCGGGAAGTCAGCTCTTTAAGCGTGCTGACATCAATCATCCGATAGTGAAAAAAGCGCTCCAGTCGGGGCATCAGTCGTGCCAGAAAACGCCGATCCTGGCAAACACTATTGCCGCAAATGGGCGAAGTTCCGGCAGCAACATGCGCGCTGAGAAAATCCAGGGTCTGGGTTTCCACGGCCTGGGTATCCAGGCGACTTTCTCGCACCCGCTGAATCAGCCCGGATTGACCATGGGTACGCTGATTCCAGTCATCCATTTTGGCCAGCACAGTGTCGGGATGATGCACGGCCAGCACCGGCCCTTCGCAGATAATGCGAAGCTGGTTGTCGGTGACAATGCTGGCGATTTCAAGAATTTCATCCTGCTCAGGGTGCAGACCGGTCATTTCAAGATCCACCCAGACTAAGCGTTGGTTTTTGGGGTCCATACGACATCCTTGTTGAACAAGCAACAATAGTGTAGCATGATAACCACGATATAAAAAAAGACGGATCAAAGATCCGTCTAATAGCCGCAAAACAACCGCTACAAAACTGTTTCATACCTAAAGCACTGCGGCCTTCGGGCCGACGGTGCATAAAATTCTTAAAGCGCTCCCTCTTTCTGTGAGGTTTGGGTACGTTGCGCCCTCGCCATGGATTGCATAATACGGACGTTTTGTTTCTGGAATATTTCCGCAAAATACCCTGTTTGATTTTTTTTGAAGGCCCGTTTGCTTGTTCACAGCGCCCATAAAAAAAGACGGATCAAAGATCCGTCTAATAGCCGCAAAACAACCGCTACAAACCTGAAAGCATAACCGTTTTTATTATTTACCGGCTTGCTGAAAAACGCGCTCCACTCTATCTTTTGGTTTGGGTACCGCTGCTGCCTATGGTGTTATAGTAGGCGGTAAATATTTCGGGAATATTTCCTGATGGGGCACTGTGCTTCACAGGGAAGAACAAGCGAGGCAGGTTATGGCGGTCGTGTTGATAGTGGATGATGATCAAAGGCTTGCAGACATGCTACGGGAGTATCTGGTAGCACAGGGACTTGCGGTTTTGTTGGCAGCCAATGGCAAGCAGATGCGTCAACACCTGCTTGCTGGCCCAATAGATGTCATCGTATTGGACTGGATGTTACCAGGACAGGATGGCATCAGTCTGGCCAAAGAGTTACGCAGCAAGGAAGGCGGCCCGCCCATTCTGATGCTCTCGGCCCGGGGAGAGGATGACGAGCGCATTCTGGGTCTCGAAAGTGGGGTGGACGACTATTTGGCCAAGCCTTTTAACGCCAGGGAATTGTTGGCGCGCTTGCGCGTACTGTTACGGCGTAGCGGTAAGGATGAAGGTGCTGACAAGGTAGAGATCGGAGAATTTCACCTGCAGATTTTGGAGCGCCGGCTATATCGAGGCGATGCTGAGGTGGACATCAACCCGGCGGAAATGGATTTATTGCTGGTTTTTGCACAACGACCAAAACGTATTTTGAGCCGAGATTTGCTGTTGCAACTTTTGGGCGGCGAAGAAGATGGACGCTTTGATCGCAGTATTGATGTACGCGTAACCCGCTTACGAAAAATACTGGAAGAAAATCCCCGCCAACCGCGTTTTTTGCAGACAGAGCGTGGCTTGGGCTATCGTTTTGTGCCGGGTCCATGACTTTGCGGCGGGGCAGAAATTTATTTTCGCAGACGGCCTGGACGCTGGGGCCGGGTATTGTCATTTTACAGATTCTTACCTTGGTGATAGTTGTTTTGACCGTGCTTTATCCATTGGCAGAACGATCGGCGGAAGATCTGGCCGGTCTGATTGTGATCAGCGCTAAAACCTACACCGAGCTTTCGCCCGAAAAACGACCGGCTTTTCTGGAAAGCCTGCGTGCCGATAATGGGGTAGAAATTTCGGCGCAACTGGACCGTACAATCAAACATACGCATGGCCATATTTATGGCTGGCTTTTGAGCCAGGCACTCAGTAAACGTCTGGGAAAACCCGTTCCCGTAGATGTCTTGGGTGGCGCGGTACGAACTTTCTGGGTGCCGGTAAACATTTCCGGACAAACCATCTGGGTGCATTTTGATCGGGGGCGCCTCGCTTCATCACTGCCTATCGCCATGATTTTTGTTTTGGTCTTTTCGACCCTGGCGCTGGTGGTTTTGACCATGATTCTGGTACGCAGGGTTTTAAAGCCGCTGGATGTTATCTCTACAGCTCTTCAAAGCTCGCTCAAAGCGCCATTGCCAAGCTTGCCACCCAGCGGAGCCTATGAGTTTCAAAATATTCTCGATATTTTTGCTGAATTACGCACGCGTTTGCAGGCAATGATTAATCACCAGTCTCTTTTATTGACGGGCATTTCCCATGATTTACGTTCGCCTTTGGCCCGATTGCGCATGGCTTGGGAACTGCTTCCGGAAAATACTCCCCGGCATTTGCACGATGGCATGTTGCAGGACATCGAGCGCATGGACGCGCTGCTGGCACAATCGCTGGATCTGGGGCGCGGTATGGCGGCCAAAGTGGCAGATTTCGATTTGATGGTTTTATTGCAAGAAGTTGGCGCCGATTTTGAGCGGGCAGGGGGGCGATGGCATGCCCAGTTGCCTCGCCGTTATGCTTTTCGGGGAGATCGGGAAGCTTTACGTCGTTTGTTGTCCAACTTGCTCGATAATGCCATACGCTACGGCGGCGGAGAAGTTCGCGTGGAGTTCAGAAAAATGGCCAACCAGGTTCTGATCCGGCTCTGTGATGCCGGTCCGGGAATTCCGGAAATCGAGATGGAAAAGGTTTTTGAGCCATTTATTCGTCTGGATGATGCCAGAGGGCATGGTGAGGGAAGTGGATTAGGCCTGGCTATTGCCCGCCAGCTGGCCGAAGCACAAGGCATGCGCCTGCGTCTGATGAATGGGGCTGGGGGTGGTTTATGCGCAGAATTATCCTGGCCCGTTTGAGGCTGCGAAATTCAGGATTCCACCAGGAACAACAACGGCGCGGGCCAAAGTCGCGGCAAAGGCTGCAGGCCCAGTGCCGTTAGAAGATGTTGGTTTTTTGGCTCAGATGTAGCCCAGATCGGCGCTGCTGATTTGATGTTCCCAAAGGGTCTTACCCTCGGTGGATTTGCAACTCAGGAGTAGATGACGCCCCGCGCCCTTGCCGAGGAATTCAATGCTGCAGTAGTTTCTGGCTTGTATCAATGTCCCTGGCACTCGATAGGGGTTGGCGTCTCCTTTGGCCGGACTTGAGTTGAGTGGAGAGCTGGTGAGTTCCCAGAGGGGATAATCGTGTTTGCCGGAGTAATGCGGGCGGGGTCGGCGCATTAATTCGCTGATATGCCGATCTCCCGAAAGAAACAATAATCCCCTGATCTGATTATTCTGGAGCCAGTCCATAAAATCCTGACGTTCTTCCGGATATAAATTCCAGCCTTCATAAGCATCGTCATCATTAAAAAGTTGGCCACCTGCGGCAATAATTTTGAAATGCGCACGAGAGCTGAGCAGGGCGTTTTTTAACCAATCCATTTGCGCTTTGCCAAACATTTGCTTGCCGCGTGACAAGTGGGCAGCATCTGCATCGCGATACCAGCGATCATCCAGCAGAAAAAAATCGGCATCATTCAGGGTGCACTGGGTAAATACCCCGGGTATTCCTGGTAGGCCATAAGAGGGATTCGCCCAATAACTCTGAAAAAGGCGGAGTGCACTTTGTTTCAGGACAAAACTGCTGTCGCTGTCATTGGCTCCGTAATCATGATCATCCCAGATAGCTATCTGTCGCGTAGATTGCAGAAACTTTTTCAAAGGCGGAAAGGCGCGATCCGTCCAGTAGCGCATGGCCATTCCTGCAGGACTTTGAATGTCGGCTTCGCGAAAATAAAGATTATCTCCTAACCAGATCATCATATCGGCGGCTTCAGCGGTCATGGGATCATATATTTCGTACCCACCCCCATATGCTTTGCCCGGCCGATCATATTGCGGATCGTTGATGTACGCGCAAGACCCCGTGAGGACTTTGAAATCCGGAGCGGGATGACGCCATTGCCAGAGTTCAGGGGTATGTATTTGCAGATTTTTTCCGCTCCAGGTTTTGCCGTCCAATTGTATTTCAGTTTGGTAGGTTGTATTCGGGGCAAGGTCATCCAAGGTGAGCAAGGCGGTATAAAACTCCCTGGCGCTGGTGCTTATTTCGCTGCTGTTTTCACGTAAATGCGGTTGATGGACGGGCCAATAAGCGATACTCACCCTGGCAGGTCCCAAAGTCTGCATCCAGATGTTGGCTGAGCGTTGCGCCGGATAACCGGTCATGGGCCCGGCATGCAGGCTCGTGGCACGGACCGGCACCGGCATGGCAAAAGCGGTCACGGGCAGGCTGAGACCAAGCCCTAAACCCAGCCCTGAGTGAGTTATAAATTTTCTACGCGAAATGTACATCGGTATTGGCTCCCTCTTGGAATAAGATATTTACCCCGGATATTTCAGCTTCTGTGACTGTGGTCTAAATAGCTGCAATCATCCGGGTCTGTTAAGGATTATTCGTTTTGATCACTAAGTTTGAACTCCACCCAGATGCTCAAATCGAAGCTTTTGTCCTTGAGACCTGCGGGGACGGTGGGCAGGCGGGCATTGCGCAAGGCGGCAATGGCGGCGTTATCGAAGGCACTCATGCTTCCTTTTTGCATGATTTTCACCTCACTAATCTGGCCGTTATGAAGGAAAAAGTGCAACTGTACCCGTCCATTTTCACCCAGCATTTTTGCAGATTCCGGAAAACGGACCGCTGCCTGAATGGCGCCTTTTACTTGTGCCAGATAGTCCTCGCGCACGGCCGGGCTTACCGGAGCAGGACTCTGCGGGGGAGGCGGTGGTGTCGCTATGACTTTGGGTGCCGGAGCTTGCACCGGGCTGGGCAATGGTGATGGTGGCACCGGAATTTTCTCCTGGGGTTTGGCAACAGGGTGTGGAACCGGCCGTAGCGTTGGTCGTGGAGTCGGTCGCGGTACGGGCTTTGGTTGTACCTTTGGCTTGGGCGTGGGTGGCAACGGTTTGGGCGGAGCGGGTGGCACCAGGCTGATGGTAACGGGGGCATTGATGGCTGCCGGTGGGGGAGTCTGTGTTGCACTTTGCCAGATCAGTACAGCGACAAAAGCCGATTCAATGGCGGCTGCAATCACCAGCGCCTTGAGGTTGCCGTTACCACTTGGTGCCTTGACCAGACTTCCCAGCGGACGCAAATCTGCGGACATCATGACACGGGTTTGGCGGCAAGGCCGATTGCGGTGACGCCGGCATGACGACAGGCATCCATGACTTTTACCAGGGCCTGAATGTCGGCACCTTTATCGGCGGCAATGGTTACCTGGGTTTCTGAGGGGTTCCCCCCCTGGCGCAATTGGGTTTCGAGATCCTGAAGAGTGATGGTTTTGTCCTTGATTTCCAGGCTGCCATCGGCATGTAGGGTCAATACCACTTTGGGTTTGGGTAATTCCTGAGCAGAACTGGAACCGGGAAGGTGCGCTGGTAGTCCTTGGCTGGGAATCATGTGGACGGTGATCATGATGAAGAAAATCAGCAAAAATAGCATGATATCAATCATCGGGATAATCTCGACACGCCCTTTTTTCATTTCGAGGTATTGCATGACTCAGGCCTCTTTCGCCGCATAAATGACAGGCTGGGTCTCGGTAGCATTCAGGGCATGACTATGGTCCAGTCCGGACATACGATTGATGAGCATGCTGCGTAAGGTTTCCATTTGGTGTACAACAAAACGCATCTGGTTTTGCAGACCATTAAAACTGACCAGACCGATAATGGCGATGACCAGACCGGCTGCAGTGGCCATCAGGGCTTCAGCAACACTTCCGGTAATGGCCGTGGGATTGTTGGCCACGTTGTTTAAAATCTGAAAGGCATGAAACATACCGATAATGGTGCCCAGAAGACCCAGTAGGGGGGCCAGGGTAACCGTGGTATCCAGGAGCCAAAGACGCTTATCCAGCAAAGGGACCTGACGCATGACCGCTTCCTGAAGAATCTCAGAAAGCTGCGCGCTGTCCTTGATATTGGGGAAACGGATGGGGATCTGGAGCAATGCGCGGAATGGAAATTCGGCAGAATCCGCCAGAGGACGCAGGCTTTGCTCCTTAATGTCCGGAAGTTGTTCCAGAGTGCTCGCCATTTTTTCGCCGAGGCGACTCATGCGGCTTAAAAACAAAAAACGTTCTATGCTCACCCATAAAACGATCAAAAGGAGTACAGGCATGATATAAAGAATACCGCCGGATTTGGCGGCAATGCTGGCAATAGTTGCAAAGTCCATGTTCGTTTACTCTCTTAAAAGTGACTCTCCAGAATGATCTGGAGAGGTTGTGCTGAATAATGACTACTTAAAAAGTGGCATCAATACTCGCATAAACATTGGTGGGAAGGTTGAGCTTCAGATTTGGATTGCTGCTGCTGCCGGTATAGCTCTGTACAAAGCGGCGATCAAACAAATTGTTCAGGTTGAGGCTGGCAGTCACATTTTTGAAGCCCAGGGACTGGCCAAGGGGCGCATTTCTGAAGGTGTAACGTAGAGAAGCGTCCGCAAAGAAACGACTACCCAAAGGCAGAAATTTTCCACCCAGGTTGTAGTACGACTGCCCCATCTCATGTAAGGAAACTGTTGCTCTCAGGCCATGGTAACGGGCAATTAACCCCAGTGCCTCGGTATGATGCGGAGCATAGGGAAAAGGCTGATGAGACGAGGTTAAACGGGCGTCGAGGACGCCGAAGTTGGCGTAGGCACTGAAAATATCGTTCAGCACGACGTTATTTTGCCAGGAGAGGCCCTGATTTATGGCCGTACCCGCGTTTGCCAGCACAGTCTGATTCAGCGATCCAACCAGTATGGTCGTACTTAAAATGTAGTTCTGGAAATCGACGCGGAAGGCCTGGAGACTGGAGCTCCAGGGGCCGATGTCCCAGTGTGTACCGAGGCTGTAGGTGTTGGCTTTCTGGGGTTTAAGCTCGGCATTGTAGGTTCCGGTATAAAACTGGTTGTATCCTGGAGGATTGGTATTTTGGGTAAAATTGGCAAATGCATGCCAATTGTCGGTGATGCGCAGATTGGCACCCACAGAAGGTAATACCGAGCCGAAATTCACATTGAATTGACCAGGCTTGTTTTGCGCCAGAGCCACTGTATTTTTAAAATCCCGGGTGACATAAAGATATTTAAAACCGGCAGCCAGGGTAAGTGCATCAACAGGCTTGTAAGTTAAGTTGATATAGGGCTGATAGGTGTTGGTGACCACCGGCTCCGAATAGGAAGATCCAAGATAGGTGTTACTGGCACTGAAATAACGGGAATCGTGCAGTGTATTATTATGATTGAACCAGAAACCCAGTTCTGTGCTGACCGGACCAAGCGGATAGATGATGCGGGCCAGATTCCCCCAGCGATGAGTATTGTTAACGCTATTTCCCAGTAAAACGCCATTCCTTGCAGGAGAAAATCTGCCAATCGTCCCTGCTGGTGTCAGTAGTGTCTGGGTATATGTAGTTGCGCTGGCGCTGAATCCATTTCCGTAGTAATAGTATAATTGATCGGAAAACTTGACCTTGCCAATTTCGCCTTCATATTTGGCGTAGCCCAGCCAGTTCAGGTACTGGTTATAGTTATATCCCGTGTAATTATAATTAGCCTTGCCGTCCGGGAGTAGAGGATTGCTGGTATAACTGTTGTAATCTTGTCCGTATTGGGCAATTTGCGCTGCTGTGGCGCCATTATAATAGTTGAAGCGTTGATTGTTTTGAGAGAAAAATAAAGTCAGGGCACCGGGTCCGATCTGGGTGACAGATTTGAATAAAAACTGATTTTGCAGGGCAGCATTATTTTGAAAGTACCCATCCCGTTGGATTTTATTCACATAGATCCACGCCGAGGTTGGGGCAAAGCTTTTGGCAAAAAGACCGGTGTTGATCAAACCGCCGACATTGTATTTACCAAAAGATCCAGCTCCAACAATAGGCCGCACAAACGGTGATGGCGAAGGCTTGAGGCTGTAGGTTTCTACGGAGCCTCCGAAAGCAGAAAGCCCGGGGATCGCTGCGGATTCAGCGCCGGGATAATATTTGGTGCCGGCTATCAGTACAGAGGGGATAAACTCGTTGGTATAATAGGTATAACTGTCATTATCATTGAGCGGGATACCATCCAAGGTAAAATTGATCAGTGATTTGCCGAATCCGTTGATGTAAACGTCATCGCCATCCATGCTGTCACCACTGCTGACGACCATGGCGTTGGGCATATTGTTCAATACCTGGGTATAGGAGTCGGTGGGTGCCAACATTTCAAATTGCCCCCGGGTGATCAGGGTCTCCTGATTGGTGGCTTTTTTATTGAATTTCTGGATGCGCTGGATGTCGCTTTTGGGCGTTTCTCCGGTATTGACATTAGGACTGCTACCGAAGAAATCGTTGCTGGCTGTAGCCGTTCCGGTTACAGTCCCCAAGGATTCATCAGCTTCTGCATTGATGCCGTAGAGGCTCACAGTGGCGCTAATAATGGCAAGATAAAGTACTTTCTTACGACGATTGATCATGACTGGCTCCCTTCCGTTAGTGTTTGACGCAAAAAACCCTAACAACGCAATTTTCAAGTTTGCATTGCCTTAAACCCTGCCATATCTCATCTGAGCTTACCGTGCGGTCAGAAGAGGGCGGTATTTATTTCAAACAGTTGTTTTGGGCTTACGCTTGGTTATTTAATTGTTGTTCATAATTTACAATGCTAATGTGACAGTATGATGACAGTTCTGTGAACCTTTTATGACAGTGGGTTGGTTTTTCTGGGCTGAAATAGATTGTAGGGCATGGACAGCTCTTGAAGCCTATGGGTTCTGGTGGTATTATCAATAATGTTATTTTGCCGGGATGGCGGAACTGGTAGACGCGCCGGACTCAAAATCCGGTGGTGGTGACATCGTGTCGGTTCGAGTCCGACTCTCGGTACCAAATATGATTTGAACGGCCCGGTTGATCCGGGCTTTTCTGTATTTGGCTTTCAGGTGGTATGGAGGAGCAGGTACATGTTGATTCAAAGACGTTTTACCTATTTGGCTTTGGCTGCTGCGGTCTCCGCCCTTCCCTTGGGGGGGTGCGTTGCTCTCGTGGCTGCCGGTGCTGGTGGTGGCGCTGTAGCCTATGTGCAAAATGGCGGGGTCGCCAATTTTTATGCGTACTATCCAGCTTCCATGAATCGGGTAAGCGCTGCTTCTCAGGCGGCATTTGCAGACATGGGCATACGCTATAATGGTGAAATCCGCAAAAGTCCTTCCAAATATCTGTTAGAAGGGATGACCACGGAAGGAGATACTGTGCGGGTAACCTTGACCTCCATGGCAACGGATGTCACCAAGGCGAATATTCGTATTGGTACCTTGGGTAACAAATCGATGTCCTTGCAGTTTCAGAAGCTGCTTTCCCAGCATTTGGGTTTGGCTGCCAGTGCGACAGCGCCGACGAGTCTCCCGCCTGCGCAAGATAATGTTCCTGCAGAAGCGGCGCCGCAGCAGCCATCTCAGGAAACCATCCCCCTACAGTAGGGCATGGGGAAACTGTCATAAAAGTGTCATAAAAAGTTCACAATACGGTCATAATTGGGGTGTAGCCTATCGTAAGGTCAAGACTAGAAAGGAGACCACGATGGCAACACCGCAAGGCAGTTCAACACAAAACAATGTGGCAGATGCACTCAACTCTGTCAGTTTCAGTCCGTTTCATCTTAAAGCCATGTTTGCGTCCGCAATGGGCTTTTTCACTTCTGCTTATGATCTTTTCATTATTGGTACCGCCCTGGTACTGATCAAGAGTGAGTGGCACTTGGGCGCAGCCGAAGTCGGGCTGATTGGTTCCATTTCGCTCATCGCCACTTTTGTGGGTGCCTACGTATTTGGTACCCTGGCGGATCGGCTGGGCCGCAAGGCCATTTACGGCCTTGAAGCACTGTTGATGACCGTCGGTGCACTCCTATCCGCTTTTGCGCCGGATGTGACGGTGCTGCTCATCGCCCGCGTTATTCTGGGTTTGGGGATTGGTGGAGATTATCCGCTCTCTGCTGTGCTGATGAGCGAATATGCGAACGTCAAATCCCGTGGTCGCATGGTCAGCCTGGTTTTTTCAGCCCAGGCCATTGGTTTGGTAACAGGTCCGGTAGTGGCTCTAACGCTGCTGGCGGCGGGTGTGAATCATGATCTGGCCTGGCGTCTGATGCTGGGACTGGGAGCTTTACCGGCGGCCGCCGTTATCTATATTCGTCGTACCCTACCCGAATCTCCGCGCTGGTTGGCCCGTGTCAAAGGCGATGCCGTAGCCGCAGGCAAGCAACTGGCTTCATTCAGCTTGGGAACGGCCACGGCTACAGTTCAGGATAAAATTGTCAAACAACCCCTGAGCCGTTACTGGTTGACCCTGCTGGGTACAGCCGGTGGCTGGTTCATGTTCGACTATGCCTATTATGGAAATACCATTTCCACGCCCATGATCATGTCGCATATTGCCCCGCATGCCGATGTGGTGACCAGTACGGCTTTGAGTTTGATGGTATTTGCTATTGCTGCTGTCCCCGGTTATTTTCTGGCGGCGTTTACGATTGATCGTGTCGGTCATAAAACCCTGCAGATGCTGGGATTTTTTCTGATGGGATTGATGTTTCTGCTGATTGGTGCTTTCCCGGTGCTGACTGAATCTGTGGGTGTTTTTCTTGTGCTTTACGGGGTTTCCTACTTTTTTGCGGAATATGGCCCCAATACCACCACCTTTGTTCTGGCTGCAGAGCTTTTCCCGGTCAATTTACGGACTACCGGACATGGCCTGTCTGCAGGAACAGCCAAAGTAGGTGCTTTTTTGGGCGCTCTGATTTTCCCGATCTTGCTGCATGATTATGGTTTGCATGGAACTTTGATGATCACTTTCTTTTTTGCTCTGGCTGGTTTGCTGCTCACGGCTTTTTGCCTCAAGGAGCCTGCTGGTAAATCTCTTGAAGAAGCCAGTGGTGAAGATATTGTGGTGCCGATGCGCAAGAATATCTCTGCAGGGATGACGCCTTCCTGAGGTTTTCATGATGAATCATCAGGCAGGTTTTTTACCTGCCTGATTTTATAAATGAATGCCTTTTGCGGAAAAAGATGTGCGTAAATTTTTTTCCGGAAAGTGCGCAGTTATTGATTAATCAAAAAAATCAGGAGCGAATATGTTTTATACCCTGGTCGGTGGGGTGCTTCATCATGCGATGCATATGACAGATGCCCTGCTATTAATGACGGCTGCTAAAGTGGAAAACCTCAGCACGCTGGTCGGTTCCAGAATTCTGATATTTTCTGCAGGTAATCCAGCCGATAAGATGGCTTTACGGTTACAGCGCTCCGGCGCTTTTGTCAAAGCGTTGAATGGTCAAGAACGTGATGTTTTACCACTCATTAAACGCTGGCATCCGGTTTTGCTGATTATTACGGATTGGACTGTGGATATGGCGCCATGGCTGAATGAATTATTATCCCTTCCGGTTTGTACGCACTTATGCGTTCTGGCATTGGGTGCCGATGACGAAGCTCATGCCATGTCCGCACTGGATGCCGGTGCCAGCGCCTATCTGGCGGATACGGTGACGGAATCTGTTTTACGCGCCCAGATAGGAACCCTGTTAAAAAACGGCCATCATTGGGAGAATACTGAAGTCCGGCAAGATCCTTATATCTGGATCAATCCTGAAAGCAGTCGAATCCGCTTGAACGGTTCTGAAATCAGATTGAGCCGAAGGTTATTCCGGTTTCTCCATTATCTGGCTTTGCATCCAGATCGGACATTTACGGCCTCGGAAATTGCCAATGTCCTCAGTGACGGTCAAAAATTCATTCAGGAAAACTCCGTTGCCGCTCAGGTACACCGATTACGTAAATATATGGAGGCGGCTGGCGCCGGAGAATGGCTCGAAACCGTGCATGGTTTTGGTTATCGGCTGACTTTGCCGCAAAAAAAATCATTTGATGTGAAATTGTCATAAAAGGTTCATAAAACTGTCACATTAGTTTGTTAAGGTAGCACCTTCATTGTTACAAGGTGCTTTTCTGATGAACCTCCAATATCTCATTCACCTCGCCAACTATTCGGACGGGGTTCTATACATTCTGGGCCTGATGCTGCTGGTGGAACTGGCCGTGATGGTGGATCGCTTCTGGTACCTGCGGCGGACCATTTTGCGCGGTCTGGTATTTGTGCAAGAACTGGGGCGTCATGGCCGTCTGGACCGCGAAGCTCTCAATACCCTGGCAGAAGATGCGGGCGACCTGCCCGAGGCTGCTCTGCTGCGCACTGCTGCCGCCCATAGTGGTCAGGTGAAAGGCGAAGCCCTCGCCAGCCGCCTGGAAGAAAGCGTGCTGGTCATCGCGCCGAAACTGGACCGTCGCCTGTGGTTGCTGGACACCATTATTACCCTGGCTCCCCTGCTCGGTTTGTTCGGGACCATCATCGGTATGTTTCATGCGTTTTCAGTGCTGGCCCAGCCGGGGCACGCGCCCATGCAGGTCACGGGGGGTGTTGCCGATGCGCTGGTATCTACCGCCTCCGGCCTGTTCATCGCCATGCTCGGCTTGTTGACCTTTAATGCCTTCAACAATCAGGTGCGCATGATTCTGCTGCAACTGGACTCGGTGAAAACCATGCTCATCAACCGCATGGATGGTCAGCCGGTCGTGACCTTTGACACCGAAGGCCGCCCCAATGCTGAAGCGGTGGCCGTGGCGAGGGCGGGATAATGGAAAGACGCTATTTCGAGCAGAAAAAGGGTCGGGTCGAAATCATTCCAATGATTGACATCATGCTCTTCCTGCTGGTGTTTTTCATCATGATTACTTTGCAGATGATTCCTGACAAAGGGCTCAATCTGCAGTTGCCCACTTCCAGTGAAGCCCAGAGTCTGCCGCGTCCGCATTTCACCATCAACATTCAGAAAGATGGGTCGGTGAACGTCAAGGGTCATCATTACGACCTGGATGGTCTGGAGAAAATGCTCGCCAGCGACGGTGACCCCGGCAAGACCCAGATCACCATCGCCGATGACAAGGGCGTGCCCTTTCAGGATTTCATCCATGTCATGGACCGCTGCCAGAAGGCGGGGGTGAGTGATATCGGGATAGCGGCGAAGAGTAAATAAAGTGCGGAAACATTACATCTCATCCATCCTATCAAGGAAAAATCAAAATGTTCAACAAATCAATTAAACCATTATATTTCGCCATGGTAATAGCTGGGTTTATTATTAGCACACCCTTGCAGGCAATAGCAGATTCAAATACACCGATAAATGTAGGCGAAGTAAGTGGGTCAGCAAACGTAAAACAAACACCTACTCAAAAAAATCTTAAAAAATTGGACACTAAATATACCAACAAACATATTTTCAAAGAAACTCAATCAGCCATTGTTCTTGGCACAGAAAATAAAAAAATGATAAGCCCAAATGCAGGCGCAGCAGAACTTTTAGCAACTGCACCAGGCGTTCATATTATGAGTGAAAATCCACAAAATGGCTCGGGCCGATATAACATCACTATAAATGGAATGGGTATTGGATGGTGGAGCGGGAATACCTATAGAAATCAGATAAGCATTTTATTTGATGGAATTCCAATGAATAATCAAATTACTAATGATGGTCAATGGAATTCAAGTCAAATTCCAATTTTATCAATGATTCATGGAGTCAATGTAATTTACGGACCTGGAAATCCGAAGGATCGATGGTACGATAGCCTGGGCGGAACAATTAACTTTGTTCCATTACAACCAACCGCAAAGGAAAATGCCAAAGCAAATTTATCATTTGGCAGCTATGGTAGCAAAACTGCCAGCTTTTCATTGAATACTGGTGATTTTTATGGATGGTCAACAGTATTGGCTGGTGGCTATACAAGTGCAGATTCTTTTTATCAAGGTCCAAGCAATTGGCCACAGCACTCTTGGTCAGTTTATATGAAAACAGCACATCCATTTTCAAATGGCATGCTAACATTTGGCTTTTATTACGAAAAATCAGATGCAACACATAGTCTCACTGTACCAGTAACACCGATAGCTGGATATACTGTTAATGGATACGGAAAACCTGGTCAATTATTAAGCCAGCAAACAAGTGGTTACTATTACGTACCATCATCAGATTTATGGTACAAAGATGACATAGTTGATTCTTACATATTGTATTCACAGCAGATATTTAATTTGGGTGAGGGATGGACTCTCAAAAATACACCTTGGTATCGTCATGCATATCGACTGCATCAGGCTTACTTTAATTACGGAGCAACTACCTTTAATCCAGAAGCAGCAGAACACTATGCTCCGACTAGTAACTCTTTCGGCGATCGATTAGGTGTTAACCTTCATTCTCATTACAATGATATCAACCTCGGTGGTTGGTTATCATATCAACAATATAATACGAATGAAGATCTCTGGAATCCATTACTGGGCACATCACAAGATAACCCTTATGTATACAATAACGTAGAATTTAATACATTATTCAGCAATCTTTATGCGCAGGATACCATCAAGTTATTAGATGATCATTTGCGTATAACACCAGGACTTGCTCTAGCAGGTTTCTATACATCCATGAGTGATTTAATTAACCCTGAAAGCAAATCACTATACCTAACTGAAACACCGGGTGCGAAAACAAACTTCACACGATTAGAACCATCATTAGGAATTAATTACAAATTCCTGAAGAACTTTTCTGTATATGCAAATTACAGCGAAACTTATCAGAATGAAACAGACTTGGCATATGGAGCTTACTTACAAAAGATTGAAATTAATCCCGCCGATATACCTGTAACAAAAGCAGTAGATTACGAAGCTGGTATAAGATTTCATGATAAAAGCGCAAACATAGGAATCAATTATTATCATGATTATTTGACCAACCTTTTGAATGGTGTTTCTGGGTCTATAACACAATTCAATGCATCAGGTTACAATTTGGGTAATGCCATATACCAAGGTGTCAATATTTATGCAAAATGGCGTCCAATCTGGCAACTATATGTGTATGGGTCTGCAAATGTTCAACATTCTTATTATACTCAAGATTACAATAACTCCGGAACATCATTTAACGGAATGAGATTAGCAGGGATACCTCACTATTCTTTTAATGTCTCAGTTTCCTATAAATTCAGGATGCCATACGGAGTTCTAGAACCTGTTCTGACGGATCAGTATTCAGGAGGGCAAACACTATATAACAATGTCGCTGGTGGACCAACAAACCAAACTATAAATGCATATAACATAGTGAACCTTTCTGCCAGCTACAAAACATTTGCATTGAATCATATTATACCCGGTGTTAAAGAAACAGATTTCAATTTCGGAGTATATAATTTACTAAATAGAAAATATGAATCAGATATCTATCTTGCAACTGGCGGATACAATCCACAGGAAGAGCCCTCGTTATTTGCTTATGCGGGAGCACCTCTACAGGTCTTTGGAGGATTGACAGTTAAATTCTAATTCTTAGTCATTTGGGAATTAACGAAATGAAAAAAAGATTTCTTATTGAGAGTTCAGTCTCTCAATCAATAATTGCTTTGATAGCATTTTTCAGTCTGACAGCATCTAGCCAGGCAACCCAATACTATCATGGCCCACTCGTCCAAGCATCCAGGGGATGTTTTGATAAGGACTCTCACGCAATCCAGGTGTTGTCCCAAGGCGCAGCCAAAGGGAATTACGAAGATATCCAAGCTTATGCAGCATATTGGGTCTGCAAAACGCAACCTGAAAAGGCCATCCCATGGTTAAAAAAATCTAGCAACATGGGAAACGGATGGTCAAGTCAGATGCTTGCTCATTATGCATTAAAAAAAATGCACATTGATGGTACAGAAGCGCTCAAATATCTGAATCGTTCTGCTTTGCAGGGAAACGCTTGGGCTGCAAGAGAATTGGCTAATATTTACCTCAACGGTTTATATGGGGTTCCTCGCTGTTTTAAGTGGGTAGCTTGAGATCCAGCTTACCCAGTACGAGGTAAGCCATGTTAATAAAATTCTTGTGGGTGCGATAGCCCCGTGCCCTGGATTTGGCGGACTGGAGCAGACTGTTGAAACCTTCCAGAGTGCCGTTACTCAGATGTAACGGCACTCTGGAAGGTTTCAACAGTCTGCTCCAGTCCGCCAAATCCAGGGCACGGGGCTATCGCACCCACAAGAATTTTATTAACATGGCTTACCTCGTACTGGGTAAGCTGGATCTCAAGCTACCCACTTAAAACAGCGAGGAACCCTATACCTCAAGTTGAAAACAGAGCCCTTTCTCGCATCTCAAATGTTCGTATACCTTTTCTACGGACCGGCAGTTGAACCGTCAGTAATACTTTAGCAGTGTGCCGTACATGTTCAATGTTATTGGAGACCGGGCATTTTGATCATTCAGAAATCTATTAATAGGCTTTTGGACACCTGTCCTGATGAGGAGATAACAGATTTCGTCAAGGATCTCTGGAAATGTCTTGCCGTTGAAATTATTTCTATAGTGGGACAGGACGGATACGATGCGCTCTATGCACGGGCTCAATTTCTCGCAAAAAGGTCTTCAACAGAATCAAGGAAGGGGGGCGCTTTGGGGATTGAAAATCTATTGCCAGATGCGGTCTCTGAATCCGCTAATACCGCCTCGCAATTTCGCGAAACAAACAGACAATTACTGATTATTTTCACAGAGTTGTTGTCGACGCTGATTGGCGAACAATTGACCACGCGCCTTCTGGAAGTTGCCTGGAAGAATCTCATGAACCATCGGGTTAAAGGTTAAACATGAACTCTAAAGTAATCATACGTCAGTTGCCCACCGGGGTTCCCGGTTTGGATGATTTATTGGGAGGGGGACTTCCTGAGTTCTCTTTTAATTTGATTGCCGGGGTACCTGGTGGTGGAAAGACTACTCTGGCCCATCAGATCATGTTCAGTCAGGCTGATCCGGATCATCGTGCGCTTTTTTTTACGGTTCTGGGTGAGCCGTCTCTGAAAATGTTGCGATATCAGCAGCAATTCAGTTTTTTTGATGCGGCCAAAGTGAATGCCTCCATCCGTTACGTCAACCTGGCGGAGGATCTCCTACAAGGTGATTTTGATCGGGTGTTGAAGCGGATTACTGAGGAAGTGCAAGCTTTTTCGCCGAGTCTGGTCTTCGTAGACTCCTTTCGTTCTGTGGCCGATTCAAGCCTCCACAACACCAATAGTCCTGGTGCCATGCAGCGTTTCTTACAGCAGCTTGGGATTACCATGACAAGTTGGCAGGCAACCACTTTTTTAATCGGGGAATATACGGTTCCTGAGGCGGACTCCAGCCCCATATTTACCGTTGCTGACGGTATTATTTGGCTTACTCAGAGCCTATATCGCGATACTATGGTGCGCAAAATACAAGTTTTAAAAATGCGTGGACAAAGTCAGCAAACGGGATTGCACTCTTTTCGTATTCAAAGCGACGGGTTAGCGATTTTTCCACGAGCAGAAGTGACCTTGCAGCATTCTGCGGCGGCTTATCGTAGTGTCATTAAAGAAGAACAACGTATCCCGATGGGTGTGCCAGGTCTGGATGCCATGCTCGGAGGTGGCTTGCCAATGGGCTATGGCTTACTGGTAGTGGGGCCATCAGGATCAGGGAAAACGATTCTTGCCACGCAATTTCTTGCCGAAGGTGCGCGTCAAGGTGAGCCAGGAGTGATAGCAGCCTTTGAAAAAAGTCCAAGTCAGCTATTGAATAATACCCTGTGCACTTTGGTTGAAAAGGGGCATGTCGGCCTCTTTGACGCCCATTCGCTGAGCTTATCGATTGATGAAACACTTCACCATCTGGTGGCGTTAATTCTGCAGATGCAGGCAAAACGTGTGGTCCTTGATTCGCTTTCTGGCTTTGAACTCATATTGGCACCCGAATTCCATGAAGACTTTCGCGGGTCTCTCTATCGCATGGTGGCCGTGCTAACGGGTATGGGGGTTGCCGTTTTGATGACTTCAGAACTTGCGGATTGTTACACGGAGTTGCGTTTTAGCCCCTTTGGCAGCGCTTTTTTGGCGGATGCCATCATCATGCAGCGGTATATCGAGGTGGGCGGCAGCCTGGCACGAGTGATGGCCGTCGCCAAAGTACGTGGTAGCGCACACAGCAAAGAAATCCGTTTCTTTGACATTACCAGCGACGGGATCGAGATCGGTTTGCCGCTCACCAATTACTCGGGGATTTTATCAGGACACCTTGTTCTGGAACAAAAACCACCCGGTTCAGAAAATGTAACCGCCTGATGGAGATCACCTCATGGAAGATCACTTGCAAGATGCAGAAGCAGCCGAAGGACTTATCGGCAAACGCCGGGAGGATGCTCTCCAGAGCGAAGCGCAGGCCATGCTGGATGTTCGTGAAGAAATTGTGGAAGCACGAGAATCTGTCGCAGAGGTTCGTGAGGGTGCTATCCATCATCGGGAAGAGGCGATGGGCACCAGAGAACATAAGGTGTTAGGCCGGGAGCAGAATCAAGAGGCGATTGCAACGCGGCTGACGCTCTCCGATGAGCAGATTTTGCTTTTACGACAAACCAATGCACAATTGGTGATAGCAACTATTGAAGCCCATGAACTAGCCGATCAATTAAAGGTGGCTCGTGATCAGCTGGACTATACCGCACAGCATGACGCACTCACGGCTCTTCCCAACCGCTTGCTGCTGCAGGATCATTTATCTCAAGCCATCGAAGTGGCACGGCGGCAGGGCAAGCCGCTCGCGGTCATGTTTCTTGATCTGGACCACTTTAAATATGTAAATGACTCTTTGGGGCATGGACTGGGGGATGATCTACTCCGATCCGTCGCGGACCGGTTGAGATCCTGCCTGCGACACTCCGATACGATCTCTCGTCAAGGTGGTGATGAGTTTGTGGTACTGCTTCCCGATATTGAGCGTTTAGAAGACGTTTCAATATTTGCTGATAAAATTATTGCCGAGATAGCCCGACCCCATTCGCTGGGCGGCCATGAAATACATATCGGCGTCAGTATAGGAATAAGTCTTTACCCCGTCGATGGAATGGATGTAGAAACGCTGCTCAGAAATGCGGATACCGCGATGTATCACGCCAAAGGTGAGGGGCGCGGGGCTTACCGATTTTTTCAACCGGAAATGCAAGCCAACGCATTGGAACGACGTCAGATCGAGGCAGATATTCGAGCTGCGTTGGAACGACAGGAATTCCTCCTTTATTACCAACCGGTTGTAAGCCTTCCAACGGGTCACATTATCGGGTTTGAAGCACTTTTGCGGTGGCGGCATCCTACGCGCGGACTCCTGCTTCCTGAGGTTTTTATCTCCATTGCCGAAGAGACAGGACTGATTTTGCCGATCGGTCGCTGGGTGTTACGCGAGGCCTGTATCCAGGGCCAGCATTGGAACGATAGTGGGCTTCCACCTCTGACCATTGCTATCAATACTTCCGGGTTGGAGTTTCAGAGTAAGAATTTTGTCGGCTATGTGGCTACAACACTGGCTGAAGCGGGTTTGGATCCCAAATTGCTTGAGCTCGAACTTACTGAAACAATACTCATGACCAATGCGGAATCCAATCATATCGTCTTGTCTGCACTGGTAGATATGGGGGTCAAGCTTGCCATTGATGATTTTGGTACGGGCTATTCCAGTCTCAGCTATCTTCAGCAGTACCCTATTTATGCCCTTAAGATTGATCAATCCTTTGTCAGCAAAATGGTAAACCATCCGGATAGTTATGCGATCGTAAGCGCTGTGATTAGTTTGGGAATCAATCTGAAGAAACGCACGATTGCTGAAGGCATCGAAACCGCAGAACAACAAGCAATACTCGTTAATTTGCATTGCGACCAAGGTCAAGGCTACTATTTCTCCCGTCCCTTAGCCGCTGAACAGTTTGAGGCGTTATTACGAAACGATGAGCGATTACCCACTGCGACCACATGATTTTAAAGGGAGGCTGATTGCGGGTGTCCAGGCGCCTTTACGGAATGCATAAATCGTTCATCAGATGTTCTGTCGCCTGTTTTACCACGGAATAGCATTCACAGACACGCGCTTCCAGTCCGGGACGATCCAGGATCACGATTTTACCTCTATGATAACGGATGAGGCCCGCATCTTGTAATTTCTTGGCGGCCACAGAAACACCTTCGCGGCGGACACCCAGCATATTCGCAATCAGTTGCTGCGTCATTTGTAGTTGATTGCGCGGCAATCTGTCCAAACTCAGCAACAACCAGCGACAGAATTGTTGGTCCAGTGAGTGATGGCGGTTACATACAACTGTTTGGGCCATTTGCGTCAATAATGCTTGGGTGTATCTGAGCAGCAAGCGTTGCATCGGGCCGCCCCGCGTAAAGGCTGTAACGAGTCCTTCACCACGCAAGCGATATCCATAACCAGCTCTTTGTACAACTGCTTGGCTGGTCGTCGACTGTCCACCGAGAAAAAGATCAACCCCGGCGACGCCCTCATTACCAATAATGGCGATCTCAGCCGATCCACCTTCCTCTGTAAGATACAGCAGAGAGACGATGGTGGTCGTGGGAAAATAAGCATACATGATCGGGCGACCCGGTTCGTATAGAGTCATGCCAAGGGGCATTTCCACTAATTGTAGTTGAGGGAATAGCCATTCTGCCTCTGTATTTGAGGGAAGCGCCGCAAGGAGATAATTCTCTCGCGGATCATGCGAAAAAAGCTTCAATTGAGTGATCCTTAAGTCGGGTGGAATGTTAAACCCAAGGCGTAGGGTTTTTGATTCTAAAAAATCTCACTTAATCAAGAGGGCAGGTTATTACGTATGGTAATGACATAATGTAAAAAAATGATTGAGCACGCTTGGCAATCCACATCTGAAATTTTAATATGTACTACATAATAGATAATTTATATATGAATATTGATCTTAAGCGGTTTGTCCTTTCCTTGTCCACTTCCGGTCTTGGTGCCGACGAATCCGGCTTTCAGCTGTGGCTTGAAGCCACCGACTTTAGCCAGCGGTGGGAAAGTCGATTACGCAGCCCTGCCCCTTAATTAGTAGTGAACGGAATCAAACCAATTTGCGGCCATAACTTGTTGATTTAGCGGTTTAATTAAGTTGGTCATGATGTACAGCCCCATCATTACCCATTACGAAGCAATTCCCCAGGGGCTGTTTTTGAAAAGTTCAGATCTGTAAGTGAAAATGACAGATCTTTTCCAGCTTGCCATTAAATTACTAATTTTTTACGCCATTGTCCCTGTTCCATCATGGGCTCAAAAAGCATGTAGTAAGGCCCCTTATCCAAATGAGCAAGTACGCCCTCATTGTGAATCTGCCGCAACTCGTAATCCAGCATTGCATGGGCTATGCCTATATGCGCATGTTCGGGAGACTCCCATTCCATGTGCACCAAGTACTGCGTTGGCTTCTGTCCCGGAATCAGCGGCTTATCAGGCACCTGGCTGCCATAGTTGGTGTTGTACTCTGGTGGGTTGGCACCCAGTGTGGCCTTCAGCATCCCTTTGGGATCAAGCTGAAGCGATCCAATGGCAGAAACGCCAAACTGTTTCATGACCATCCAGCCGATCATGCCCGGAACATTTTCTTTCATCCAGGTGAGCGTCTCTATGGCCCCTTTTTCAAAAGCTTCCTGGCTCCTCGCTACTTGGAGTGGATACGAGGGTACGGTAGTCTTAGGGCATTGCTGATCTAGGGAAGGTTAATGATGGACGAAGACAAGCTGTTTACCTTGGCGTTGGGG
>NZ_JACKYY010000035.1:0-34742 GCF_015100075.1 Acidithiobacillus sp. HP-11 | reverse complement strand
GCCGAGCAGGATCAGGACCATGGCAAAGCCGACTTCGCTGGCCTTGAGGCCGTTGACCAGGCCATTCAGCAGTCCGTGACTGCTGAAGCCCTGCCACAGGCCTGCCGCCACCGCCAGCAGCAGACCGGCCGTGATGATCCGGCCAATCAGGCGCACCGCCGGCGTCATCTCCCCTTCTATGGCGTGGGGAAGTGTTGTATCCGAAACTACTGCAGGCTTTGCTCCCAGGGACGTAGCCATTCTCGTGCTCCTTAGTTACCTGAATCCGAATGAGCGTTCATACCCGGCATGGCTGCCATTCCGGGAGTGGCTGATGCGTGCACGGCAGGTTGCATGGCCGATGACATCACTGACATATCCATGGTCCGCAGATACAGCTGTGAGAACATCCACCAGGTCAGTCCGATGGTAATCAGGAACAGAGGAATAAATAGGACCAGGGCCACCGTATTCCAGATATTGTGCTCGGAAATATCGATATGCAGCAGGAAATAAATCTGGGCAATCACGGCAATTCCCGCACACACTGAAATCACCATCAACAAACCGAAAGGTGGAACCGAATGAGAGGTCACCAGAAAAGTTGCCACCAACATCAGGAAAGCCGAAATGGCAAAACCCAGAAAGTAGCCCTTGGAAGTGGACAGTTGCACTTCCGGATGCATGGTCGGATCTGCGGCACCGTGACTCATGATATGTATCCCCACAAGTAGACAAAGATATAAACAAAAACCCAGATCACCGCCTGCAAATGCCAGAACATCCGCAGGGTGAGCAGACGACCCACCGTTTCCTCGGTAAAGCCCTTGGTCATCACCTGAGCAATCATCACCAGAATCCAGATCAAGCCGAAGAAAATATGGGTCGCGTGCACCTGAGTCAGCACCATGAATGCCGACATGCCGCCGCTGCTGGCAAGGGTAATACCCATGGAATACAGATGACTCATGTCATGAATATCCAGAACCAGGAAAACCACACCCAGCACAAAAGCTGCCAGCATACCGTTGATCAAGCCGCTCTTGTTTTTGTGCTTCAGGGCATTCATACCGAAACCATAAGCCAGAACACTCAAAAACAGGGCGATGGTCTGGGCAAAGGTGTACCAGGGTTTGACGAATTCAGCAGGGGTCGGCCCACCGAAATAACTATGTTGATAACTCAGCACCCCATAAGCGGCAAATAATGTCGCGAACAACATACCGTCGCTGAGCAGGTACAAAAAATATCCCAGGGTGCGGGTGGAAATCACATCATGGGAATGATGATGGGTATCCCACAATTCCGCTTTTTTGGGATCAACCGTACTGGCATGTGAACTCATAATTAAAACTCCTCAATTCGTGAGTAGCGCAGACGTCCGTTGTGCTGAATGCCGCCTGCGCACTGAAGCCATTCTGTCGAATTTAGAACCGCTTATTTCGACGAATCGTTGCGCTGATAGGCCATGGCATTACCCACTACCCCACCGCTGACGGGATGGCTGTGATGACTGTCGGCAATTTGCGCCTCACGGCGATAGGCCTCTTCTTCCATCCGCTGCAACTCGGCACCGGTGATGATGTAGCCGGGGTCTCCCCTGAATGAACGGATAATCATCAACCCGATGATGGCCAGCAAAGACACAATACAGAGCCACCAGATCCGCCAGGTCAGTGCGAAACCAAGCACGAAAGTCAGGCCGCCCATAATGATGGCCACACCCGTGTTGTTGGGCATGTGAATGTCGTCATAATGTTCAGGACGGACGTTGTCGATACCATGCTGCCGACGCCATGCCACTTCGTCCCGTTCATTGACGTGAGGCAGAACCGCAAAGTTGTAAAACGGCACGGGAGAATGGGTCAGCCACTCCAAGGAACGTGAGGTTCCCCAGGCGTCCGCGCCCACACGATTTTTCGCATGATCCCGTACGCTGACATAAAGCAGGATGAAAAAGGCCAATACCGACAGGGTATAAACGACAATGCCGAGTTCCATGACGTCCAGATAAGGCTGCCATCCGGTATTGAATACATATTCCAGACGCCGGGTCATGCCCATGAAGCCGAGCATGTACATGGGCACGAATACCAGTGCCGTGCCAGCGGAGAACAACCAGAACATGGTTTTCGCCCAGAACTCATCCAGCTTGAAACCGAACACTTTTGGAAACCAGTACAGAACAGAGCCAAAAATGGCGTAGACAATAACCAGCAACATGGAGTGAAAATGTGCAACCACAAACACGCTGTTATGAACCATGTAATTGATGGCAGGAATGGCCAGCATCATGCCGGTCAAGCCCCCGATCAGCAGCAGAAACAGCGCGCCAATCGCCCAGAGCATGGCAGCGTTGAAGGTCAGGCGCCCCCGGTACATGGTAAATGCCCAGTTGAACACTTTCACACCGGTAGGAATACCTACCAGCATGGTGGCCACACTGAAAGCCGAATTGACATAGGGGCCTGCACCCATGGTGAAAAAATGATGTAGCCAGACCAGCCAGGACACCCCGGCAATCGCCATACTGGCCAGCACCATGGTGATATAACCAAACAGGGGTTTTTCAGAGAAAGTCGGGAAAATTTCCGACATCATGCCGAAAGCCGGCAAGATTACGAAATACACTTCCGGGTGACCCCAGATCCAGAACAGGTTGGTATAGAGCATCAAATTGCCGCCCATACCGGCCGTGAAGAAATGCGCACCCAGATAGCGATCGGCAGCAACCAGAGCCAAGGCAATCTGCAGGGCCGGGAAAGAAGTCAAAGCAATGACGTTGGCCGACAGTGAGGCCCAGACAAAAATCGGCAACTTGCCCCAGGTCATGCCGGGAGCCCGCATTTTAATGATTGTGGCGAGAATGTTGATACCGCCCAGGGTCGTACCCAAAGCCACCAGTTGCAGGGTCCAGATCCAGTAATCCACACCCACGCCCGGACTGTACTGCATTTCAAAAATCGGCGCATATTCAAACCAGCCGTTGTGGGCAAAATCCCCCACAAACAGGGAAATCATGATCAACGCTGCAGCCGCAGCGGTAATCCATAATCCCAAGGCATTCAGGTAGGGATAAGCCATATCCCGGGCACCAACCTGGATCGGCACGATAATGTTCATGAAGCCAACCAGCAACGGGGTTGCTGCCAGCAAAATCATGATCAGACCGTGGGCACTGTAAACCTGCCCGAAGTGAAAAGGGGTCAGATAACCATGCAGGGATCCGAATACTCCGGAAGAATGCGGACCCACTGCCCAGACCTGCTGGGTACGAATCATCAAACCATCGATGAAGCCCCGAAACAGCATCACCAGACCGATGATGATGTACATGACACCGAGTTTCTTATGATCAACCGTAGTCAACCATTCTTTCCAGAGATAAGTCCATTTACCGTAATAGGTAATCAGACCAATGATGGCAATGGCCCCGATGACCACCGCTACGAAGAGCGGTGCCAGAATCGGATTGGCATAGGGAATCTGCGACCAGGCGAGACGCCCCAGAAGAGGGCTCCAGCCCCCAGGTAAATCTACGAGCATGTGATGATCCTCCGATTAATCGCGATGTTCAGCGGCTTGCTTTTTCATGTAGTCAACCATGTTTTCCGTCATCATCGGCGGGATTGGCCAGGTTTTTCCGCGCATCACTTCAGTCATGACATGATCAAACAGACCCGGCTCCACTGAAGAGAAGTAAACCAAGTGGTGATTGACATTAATGAAAGGCTCCGCGAAACGGTTAAAGCTGGCATAGGTCATGCTGCCAGGGGCCTGCTGCACTTTTTGCACCCATTGCGCAAAGTCTGCCTTGTCAACCATCTTGGTTTTAAAAGTCATCCAGGAAGTACCTGCACCGGCATAGTCAGAAGCAATACCTTGATATTCACCTGCATGATCACTTAACAAAGCATTTTTGGTACGCATACCGGGCATTACGTCAATCATGCCGACCAGCTGGGGAATGAAGAAGGTTGTGGTCACGGCACTGGAAGTCAGACGAAAGAAAACTGGAGTGTGTACCGGCAGAACCAGCTCGTTGGCTACCGCCATGTGATATTGCGGATAAACAAATAACCACTGCCAATCCGTAGCAATGACATCCACTTCCACCGGGTCCCCATTAGGCTTCATATGGTGGGTGATGACCGTCGGATTATAAGGGTTGATTTCGAAAGTTCCCCTGACGGCAAAGTAGGACAGAAATCCGACGGCAATGATTGGGATACCCCAGACAAACACTTCAATAGTGTTGGAATGAGACCAGTGCGGATCATACATGCCCCGGTTCTTGCCTTTCTGATAACGCCACATGAACCAGACCACCAGCAAGGCTGTCAGTCCGACAATCGCACCCATGATCAGTACATCCACGATCATGTAAAACAAATCGGTTTTGGCCATGACCCCCTTGGGATCGAATATCCAGAAAGGGTTATGTGCGCAACCACCCAGCAACAAAACGGGAGCCAACGCCGCAGCGCGCCACCCCTTTTTCAGCCAGTTCCTCCAATTTAAATCCATTATGTATTTCCCCCTGGCGGACAACAAATGATCCGCAATAAAACAAGATAGCGGTTACTATCCAATCAGCTTTGATTAAAACAATACAAACTTATACTTTTTATGCTAATTCGAATCTCGGGTGTAAAAGTAGTGCAGAGAAGCCTGCAAATCAATAGAACATCCCCACAAATATTTTTGGGTTAATAAAAGTCTCATTAGTGCTATGAATATATTTAATTTTTTATTATGAATATAATAATACTCTTATTTTGTTATATTACAAAAAATCAATAACAATCATTTTGTTATTGCGAAAATTAAAATTTAAAAAACATTACTTCAATGTTTAATGTTGTATTAAACCGCTTATAATTTCTTCTCTCGCATTGAATAGATTTAGAATGTATCAACAAGATAATCTAAAAAATAATATATTATTATATTTTTATTAATATTTAAAATGGCCTGATTTACGACTGTATATTATAAAAATACAAGATTAACCTTACATATATTTTTATTGTTTCAGCAGGCTTTTGTGTTACACTTTTCTCATGAACCAGCAGCCCTATATTCTATTTCTGCTCAGTAGCGCCCGGGTTTTGCAACTCCGGGATGGCACCGGGATACCCACTGGCTTCTGGGCCGAAGAATTGGTCGTTCCGTGGAATCTGCTGAAAAACTCTGGCTGGACTTTGTCTATTGGTACGCTAGACGGCAGTATCCCCATAGTAGATCCGGAAAGTCTGGATCCTGCCAATCTCAACCATGACTCGCAAAAAGCCAGCGAACTGGCGAAGCAGATCACCTGCATACCCGAACTGGAGCATCCTGTTTCCCTGCAAAGTCTGCAGGCTGGGCAGCTGGATCTTATGCAGGGATTATTTATTCCGGGCGGGAATGGCCCTCTCATGGATTTGGCAAAGTCTGCCGATGTTGCACGCCTTCTCCAGCATTGCCGTGATCATCACAAGGTATTGGCGACCTTATGCCACGGGAGCGCTGCCTTATTGGCGACTGCGCACGATCACAGCGACCCGCCCTTTTCCGGCAATCCGGTCACCTGCTTCAGTGCCGCTGAAGAAGCCGCTACTGCGCTGGCCGGCCGCTGGCCTTATACTCTGGAAGAGCACTTGAGAAATGCGGGATTCCTCGTTAGTGTCGGAGAATCCTGGCAAAGCCATGTGGTCGAAGATGCGCAAATTCTGAGTGGTCAGAATCCAGCCTCAGCAGCATCACTGACGGAAGCTTTTATACAACGATTACTTTTTCAGACTAACAAGGAAAACAGGCAATGAATGCAGATGCTCTCAAAAAAATGGCGGCCGAAGCCGCCCTCGCCTACATCCAGCCCGGTATGGTGGTGGGCGTAGGTACAGGCTCAACCACCAACTTTTTCATTGACGCCCTGGGTGCTGCAAAAATTCATGTGGATGGCTATGTCGCCTCCAGCATTGCTACCGAAAATCGCCTGAAAGCCCAGGGCTTAAATGTGCTGGACCTCAACAGCACCGGTGACATTCCCGTTTATGTAGACGGTGCCGATGAGGCTGACCCGCATTTCCGGCTGATTAAAGGCGGCGGCGCGGCACTGACCCGGGAAAAAATTGTAGCCAGTGCCGCCCGACTGTTCGTCTGCATCGCCGACGCCAGCAAGGACAAACCCATGCTGGGCAAATTTCCCCTGCCCGTGGAAGTCATCCCCTTCGCCCGCAGCTTTGTCGCCCGACAACTGGTCAAGCTGGGTGGGACCCCTACCCTACGCAATGGCGTGACCACCGATAATGGCAATGTCATCATTGATGTCACCGGTCTGGATTTTTCTGATCCGGTGAAAATGGAAGCCGCCATCAATCTGATTCCGGGCGTACTGGACAATGGTATTTTTGCCCACCGGCGCGCCGACGTGATGCTTTTCGGTAGCGAAAACGGCGTCATTGAGAAAAAGGCCTGAGCTCTGCTCAAAAGAGAAATGCATATGGAAGGTGAAATAGACCATCGCAGTACCCGGCGGGATTTTACCCACGGGGAGTTGCATCGACACGATCTGGACAGCAATCCCTTTCAGCAATTGGCCACCTGGCTGGCTGCCGCGACAGAGGCGGGCAATTTTGATGCGACCGCCATGGTGCTGGCTACGGCTGATGCTGACGGGCATCCTGATGCGCGCTATGTACTGCTCAAGCATTTTGATGAACAGGGGCTCTGCTGGTACAGCGACCAGCGCAGCCAGAAGGGTCAGGAACTGGCCGCCAACCCGCATGCAGCACTGGTATTCTACTGGCCGGAAAATGATCGTCAGGTGCGCATCAACGGCCCTGTAGAACCCCTGGATACGGCAGCGGCCGAAAGCTATTTTCAACAACGCCCTAGCCGCAGCCGTTATTCTGCTGCGGCGTCCATCCAGAGTCAGGTCATCGCCAGTCGTGCTGATCTGGAAGCGCGTGTTGCCGAATTACAGCAGCGCTATCCTGAGGACAACGTCCCACGCAACCCGGCATGGGGTGGGTACCGGCTGATTCCCGAACGCTTTGAATTCTGGCAGGGCCGTCGTGACCGCCTGCATGACCGGTTTGTTTATCGGCGTTCTGATGACACGAGTCATGCCTGGTTGATTGAACGACTCATGCCCTGAGCCGTCATGGCTCAAAACACTTCAATACGCGCCTCGTAATCCACCAGAATCATGCGATAAATATCGTTGCCAAGCTGCACATGGGCAGATTGCGGTGCCCCGATACGAATGCTGTTGCCTCCCGCCATACTCAAACCGGAAGGGCCGAAATGTTCCTGTTCGATCAGGTCATCCAGTAACGCCTGCAACTCCTGCCTGGGAACCTGACAGGTATTGTCAATGACCTTGCAGGGCTTGCCACGTTTGGTTTTCCCTTCGATGATAACGGCATCGGCACGAACGGGCTGCAAGCCCTCATCTTCTATCGCTGCATCCTGAATCATATTGATCAAATCTCCTTAAATACCATCCCGAAATAACCAGGGCGCTGATTGTCGACGGGCTGCCTCATAAGCGCGAATGGCCCCTTCATGCTGCAGGGTCAATTGAATATCATCCAGACCATTCAATAACTTGTGTTTGTGTCCGGCATCCATGGGGAAACAATAGCGACTATCTCCCATGGTTTGCACCTCCTGGGCCGGAAGATCAATGCGCAAACGATAGCCGGGGTTAGCCGCCACTTCATGAAACAAATGATCTACTTCTTCTGCGGACAGTCGAATCAACAAAATCCCGTTCTGCACACAATTGTTTGCAAAGATGTCGGCAAAGCTGGGGGCAATGATGGCGCGAAAACCATAATCTGCCAGCGCCCAGGGAGCATGTTCACGACTGGAACCACAACCAAAGTTTTCCCGGGCCAGTAAAATCTTTGCATCAGCATATATCGGCTGATTGAGGATGAATTCAGGGTTTTCCACCTGCCTGCCATCCTGTGCCAGATAGCGCCAGGCATCGAAAAGATGCTTGCCCAGGCCCTGTCGCTCAATGGTTTTGAGAAACTGCTTGGGAATGATGGCGTCAGTGTCCACATTGGGACGATCCAGGGGGGCGACAATTGCCTCTAATACGGTAAAAGCTTCCATTATTTCTCCAGTTGTCGCTTGACGAGATACTCCACAGCAGCCACCTCTGCCGAGCAACCCCGCAAGCTTGAAAAAATGCCAATTTCCACCATCCCCAGGCTGCATAAGCCCAGAGCGATGCGCAACACCCAGGAGCGGGCGCGCTTTTTATGGTGCAGACCAGTCACGCACATCCACAAAATGACCGGCAATCGCGGCGGCGGCTGCCATGGCCGGACTGACCAGATGGGTTCTGCCACCCGCTCCCTGACGCCCTTCAAAATTCCGGTTACTGGTACTAGCACAGCGTTCTCCAGGCTCCAGACGATCGGCGTTCATAGCCAGACACATAGAACAACCCGGTTCACGCCACTCAAAGCCCGCCGCTTTGAAAATACGATCCAGCCCTTCCGCTTCGGCCTGGGCTTTCACCAGTCCCGAGCCGGGAACCACCATGGCCACTTTTACCGAAGCCGCTTTCTGATGCCCCTTGGCAACAGCAGCAGCAGCGCGCAGATCTTCAATGCGCGCATTGGTACAGGAGCCAATAAAAACCTTGTCGAGCGTTATGGCAGACAGTGGGGTGTTGGCCTGCAAATCCATATAGGCCAGAGCGTCCGTCCAGCCCTTACGACGCACCATATCGGATTCCTGGGCAGGATCGGGAATGGTGGCGTTAATTTCTGCAACCATCTCGGGGCTGGTTCCCCAGGTGACCTGAGGCGCGATATCTGCTGCATGGAGACGAATTTCCGCATCAAAGAGGGCATCCGCATCCGAATGCAGTTCATTCCAGGCCGCCACAGCCTGATCCCAGATTCTGCCCACCGGGGCATAGGGACGGCCCCGCAAGTAATCAATGGTTATGGCATCGACGCCAACCATACCCGAGCGCGCGCCGGCTTCAATGGCCATATTGCATAAGGTCATGCGCCCTTCTACCGACAAAGCCTGCACGGCTGGTCCGGCAAATTCGATGGCGTAGCCCGTACCGCCCGCCGTACCCATTTTGCCGATAATGGCCAGCACCATATCCTTGGCGGTGACGCCCCGACCCAGTTCGCCATCCACCCATACCCGCATACTTTTGGATTTGCGTGCCCATAGACACTGGGTCGCCAGCACATGCTCCACTTCCGTGGTGCCAATACCAAAGGCCAGCGCACCCAGCGCACCATGAGTCGCCGTATGAGAATCGCCACACACCACGGTCATGCCCGGCAGAGTGAGTCCCTGCTCGGGAGCAATTACATGCACAATGCCCTGGCGCGGATCCAGCATGCCGAATTCTTCAATACCGAATTCCGCACAGTTCTGATCCAGGGTATCCACCTGCAAACGGGAAGTCGGATCGACAATACCCGCCGCCCGATCCGTAGTCGGGACATTGTGGTCGGCCGTAGCGATGTTGGCATCAATCCGCCAGGCTTTGCGCCCCGCCGCGCGCAAACCCGAAAAGGCCTGGGGGCTGGTGACTTCATGCAGCAACTGCCGATCAATATAAAGCAATACGGCACCGTCGGCCTCCGTATGCACCACATGGCTTTCCCACAACTTGTCATAAAGCGTTTTTGCTGCCACAAGCTTCTCCTCAAACATCCCTGTCCAAAATTAACCAATGTTGTTCATAAGGGCAATGCCGTCATCCAGCACACATCCAGCGAAAAATCATGATTCGGCTGCAGCGCAAAGTGGTCACAGACCTCGGTTGGAGCCCCGGCCCATACGCTTTTAATCGCTGTTACGCGCTCTTCCGAGCTGCGCATCCGGCTTATCCAACTGGCAAAATCCAGGGGCAGCTTCCAGGTATCCTGATCAGGCACCTGCCACCCGGCTGCAGCCAACATCGCCTGCCATTCTGAAACCCGGTAATCCCGCACATGAGAAGGGTCACGTAAAATTTCGACCGTCTGCAGAACCGTATCCAGTAATGGATTTTCGGGTGCGCATACATCAATGATGACACATTTTCCCTGAGGATGGAGTACACGCCGCATTTCCCGAAGAGCCGCATGGACATCCGCCCAATGATGGGCGGAAAAACGCGTCACCACTCCATCAAAATAAGCATCGGCGAAAGGCAATGATTCTGCCGTACTTTTTTCGGTGTGAAGATTAGACAATCCACGCTGTTGCGCCTCGTCAGCTACCACACGCAGCATTTCGCCGGAAAGATCCACCGCGAACACTTCCCCGACAACTTCCGCCAGTGTAAAGCTGGCATGCCCCGCCCCGCAGCCAAGATCCAGCACCCGCATGGCCGGCTGTCCGGTAAACTCCCGACGCAGACGCTGTAAATCTGCACCCTGTGCATGTGCCGGGCTATGGAGATAATCCGTCGCCGCCACACCGAATTGCTTCTCTACCAGTTTTTGCTGATTACTCATGGGCTTTAGGTCTTCCAAAAGAATATACATCTATCATACGAAGGCCATTAAACTGGTACAATATGAGCATATATACTGGTATATTTACTACCAGTATTGTGCTTTCCATGGATTATACCGATGTCCGGAGACAGCTTGGCCTTGGGGGCGTTTATTCGTCGCCACCGCGAAAAAACAACACCGCAGCAGGCTGGCCTGAATGCGCTTGGACGCCGCCGCACTCCCGGGCTGCGCCGCGAAGAACTCGCCATGCTCTCGGGAGTCAGTGGCACCTGGATCACCTGGATTGAGCAGGGGCGGCCGATACAACCTTCCGTGCCCACGCTGGATCGCCTCAGCAAGGTACTGCAACTATCCCATGCTGAACGGCAGCATTTGTTTCATCTTGCGGGCAAGGCTGATCCCCAGCTGGAATCTCCCCCTTCTGCCGTAGCGCCCACCCTGCTCCACCTTCTCAAAATCCTGCAATATCCTGCCTATATCCTGGATCGCTACTGGAATGTACCTGCCTGGAATGCGGCCGCCGCCGCACATTTTGCGGGCTGGTTACCAGCCAGTCCGGTTCCCGAGGAAAAGCCTCCCAATTTGCTGGAATTTCTGTTCCTCGACCCCGGCGCCAGAAACTTCGTCGATGATTGGCATAGCCGTTGCCGACGTCTGGTCGCCGAGTTTCGTGCCGATGTTGGCAAGCACCTGGATGATCCGGAAATGGCCCGGATCATCACCCAACTGCAAAGTCAGAGCCGCACATTTGCCGGGCTCTGGCCTGCCCAGGATGTAGTGGAAAGAGAAGGCGGTCGCCGGGTATTCCAGCACCCAGTGCATGGGCGCGTGGTGTATGAACAAAGCACCTTATTACCAGCGGCACATACGGATATGAAACTGGTGATTTTATTGCCCTATCAGGAAGATGATCTTGTGTAACCATGTGGAAGGGCAATGCTCCGCTAGGGTTATGCGGTAATATACCACTTGATCATCGCTCTTAGCTCGCGAGGGAGACTGGAAACAACATTATCGTGGATTTATGGATTCGCTGAGTTCAGTAGCTTGATTAATTTTTATATTTTTATAATTTATTTATTATTATTTGCCAGACTAAATCAATGGCAGGGTTCCCTCGTTATCATCTATCATGCCCTGCGTCGCCAGGCATGCGCATCCAGCCAAAGGAGTCCTGATGTTGAATGATGGTTTCAACGGCGTTCTACGAATGCTGAATTATACCCTTCACCTGTTTATTGCCGTCGCCCTGGCGGCTGCCAGCGTATTGATCATGATCCAATTCAGTCATGATGTGGTGGACGCTTTCCGGGAGCACATACTGGCAGCTGGCTTTCTCCACGCCTTAGGCACGCTTTTTATTGTCTGGGTCCTGTCAGCCCTGATTTCCGCCGAAATCACCTTCATGCGCAGCGGTATTTTTCATGTCGAGGTGTTTTTTGAAGTCGCCATGATTACGCTGTTGCGACAACTGATTCTGATCCCCGTGAAAGGCGGAGGAGAAACCATCCCGCAGGATGACCTCATATTCTACGCCATGATCAGCGGCGCCCTGTTGGCTACCGGTATCGCTTACTTCCTCGTGGCCCGCAGCCGCTTGGGTACTGACCGGAAAGCGCCATGAAGCGAACAAACGGCACAAGGATCGCTTTCAACAAACCTATGTCGACTATCTTGATCCACTGATAGCTGTCCCAGCTTAAGTCTCTACCGTCCATAAAGCATTTCCACAAACTCCGGTCTCGCGTGGCAATTTATACCGCGCCCAGTTGTTCCAAGGCCTCAAAGGATGGATGACTTCCACCTGATTTACTGACCATATAGTATCGCCCGGGGCTCAATGTACGGACGCATAAAAAAACCAAACAAATGGAGACCATGCAGTTGACTCATTCTACCACAACATTCTTCTTGAACCTGATCAACCTGTTAGGGATATTCGCCTTTGCCATCAGCGGAGCAATGCGCGGGGTGCGCAGTCAAATGGATATTTTTGGTATTGTCGTTTTGGGCGTTGTTACTGCGGTTTCAGGGGGCATCTTACGGGATTTGCTGATCGGTGCCATTCCCCCGGAGGCCATTGCCAACTGGCATATCATGGCGTTGGCGGTTCTCGCAGGGGTCGGTGTATTTTTCTTTCATCACCTTTTTGATCATTTGCGCCATCCTGTACTGCTTTTTGATGCTGCCGGCCTGGGTGTTTTTGCTGCTACGGGGGCACAAAAGGCTTTGACATATGGCTTGTCTCCGGTCATGGCAGCAGTTTTGGGAATGATCAGTGGCATTGGCGGCGGCATGGTACGCGATATTTTAACCGCCGAGATTCCTGTGGTATTGCGTGCGGAAATCTATGCATCTGCGGCGTTGTTGGGGGCAGCAGTTACTCTGGTTGGCGATTATGCGCATTTACCCGCCATCGAAAGTACTCTGGCTGGCGCATCACTGTCCTTTATTCTGCGCATGATGGCCTTGTACCGACACTGGAGTTTACCCAGACCGCGCTAACCGCCTGAAATGCTAAAATTACCATACAGCGCATGCCAAAATATGTCAATTTTCACCTTTGATCACAATGACTTGACAAAATGATGGCCAAGCACCTGATAACCCATTCGCTCATAAAACCGGCGTGCCGAATGGTTGGTGACGTACGCATCCAACACCATGATTTCGCAGCCTTGCTGACGGGCATATTGTTCAACCCAGTCCATAAGCTGCCGTCCTATCCCGGAACTGCGATATGCAGGATCCACGACCACGTTGTCTACATCCAGATAACGACCACACCAAAAGCGCGTTCCCTGCCAAATCCCCGCCACCCCGACACAATCATCATCCAAAAAGGCGGCAACACATTGATACCCTTGCCCCATCATATCCTCAAGCCGCTGCGCGAGCAGATCGGGCACCACATCAGGATTAAGGACCTGTACCAAGGGCAAAATGATTGTCAGCTCCTGCTTCGCCAACAATCGAATCAATAAACGACGATCCATTCTTATCTCCTACTCTGAGCCTGGGTCATTGTCCTGGAAGATTCTTTTTTGAGTGTGCAAGCAGATTCTCCCTTTCTCTGCATAAAATTTGGGTATTGAGCCGAATCTTATTCAAAACCTTTTCAGCCGCATCTATAGTACTATATTCACCACGCGACCGACTCTTGTCATCAAAATCAAGGCCGGTGAATAATCGTGCCAGACGACATCAACTCAACCGATCATCACTCATGCCCATGCCTAAGCCGTATGACTCGCCGCTAGCTTTGAATTGACAACAGCTATACGCCACTCTACCGTTTGTATATCTATTGCGTTTCATGAGGAGGCTGTCATGCGCGCTACCGCCATCAACTTGCGGGCTTTGCCGGAGCAACGTGATCTTATTGACCATAACGCCCACCTGCTGGGTAAAAACCGTTCTGAGCGATGAGCAACCAGCTCAGAGGGGCCAGCAGGAGTTTTGTGCTTGTCGTTGATGCTGCGCCTGAGTACCGTCAACGCCTGATTACTGCATAAAGATTCACAAGCCAGAAACCTGCACGACCGGGCGTTGTCGCTGACTCCAGTGACGATAACTGCGGGCCAGGGTAAAAAGTCCGGCGCCCAGCATGCCTACAAAAAAACCGATGGGCCAGTTGGTCCAATAAGACAGCGCAATGGCTGACCAGATGCTGCTCTCGGCAAAAATTACTGCCAGGAGCAGGCTGCGCAGCGGGTGAATACTCAGTGACTGGGCAGCAGCAGGTGGCCCCACCAACAAGGTAAAAACCAGAAAGGCACCCACGACTGGCAGGGCTGAAGCCGTCACCAGCGCCAGCAGACTTAGAAAAATCAGATCCATGCGTGCTGCAGAAATCCCCTGTAAAGCAGCCAGATCAGGAAAACTGGAATCCAGCAGCAAGGGGCGAAAAATAGTGATCATAACCACCGTGACCAGGGCGGAAATCACCAGTATGGGCCACAAATCCGCATCGCTGACACCCAGCATCTCACCAAAAAGCAGCGAAAATACCTCAGGGGCGTATTCACTGGTCATACTGAGAAACAGCGCACCGACGCCCAGAAAGAGCACCAGCAGCAGTCCGGTTCCCACGTCACGCCGCCCTATACGGGCCAATTGACGCAAGAGCAGCACCCCCATTCCCACAAAAACCAGGAGGCCAACAAAAGGATTCACTCCGAGCAGATTAGCCGCTGCCGCCCCCGGAAAGGCTCCCAACGGCAAGGCATGGGCTGCAAAGGCCGAATGGCGAATTACCACAAAATAACCGACCAGTGCGGCCACCAGCGCAATGGCGGTACCCGCAATCCAGGTGTTGATCATAAAACTGGAAAACACGGCTAAGGCTCCTGAAGGCGGCGCAGGGACGCAATGCCCCGGCGCTGGTATTTCTGGCTCCACGAAGAACCGAACATAGCCAGTAGATAAAACAGAAAAATCAGGACCACCACAAAAAAACTGACGGGCCAGGCATTACCGGAAAACCAGTAATAACTTTCGTAGGCCATCCAGATTCCCAACCAGACCGCCGTCAGGGCAATAATCATCGCCCAGAAAATAGCCTGGGCAGGTCGTCGACTGAGACGAATCGCCGCTCCGGCAGGGCCGATCAGGAGCGCCGTCGCCAGTACCGCGCCAATCGCCAGAGCACAAACCGCAACGGCCAGTCCCAGCACCAGAAGTTGTAGCAAACCCATCCAGCGTGGGGAAACACCCCGCAAAGTCGCCAAATCCGGGTCCACCGCTGTCAGAATCAGCGGCCGATAAAACAAGCCGACCAGCAAAAACACCGCCAGTACCGCCAGGATGGCCGGCCAGATCAAGCCTTGCGAAATGGCGAATAAAGACCCGAACATCACCGATACAGCGGCACCGGTGGTACTGGTGGTAGTGACATCCAAATACAAAAATAGCGCCGAAAGTCCCAGACCGGCACCCAGCACAATCCCGGTCGCCAGATCTCTTTCCCGCGCCTTGCGGACCCCCAGAAATTCCATCCCAAATGCAGCAATCCAGGCCATGCCGAGAAAACCCAGCAAGGGGCTGATACCCCATAAAAACGAAGCGGCTCCTCCGGCACTGCTGACATCAGCCAGGGCATGACCGGCGAAAGCATTTCCACGCAACACAGTAAACACCCCAATCAAGGCACTGACCAACGCCGCGCAGCTGCCCACAATAAGCGCAGTCTGTACCGGCTGACTGCTTAAAAAAGCAAACATCTGCTCACACTCCGTGACCTGCACAACGATTCATATTGGCCACATCGGCATTTTCGGGGGCATCGGGCAGCACCAGAATCCGCCCGCCATGGTGCAGAACCGAAACGGGATAACCGTAAAGCTTGCTGAGCACCTCCGCCTGCACGACCTCGGAAACCGTGCCGGTGGCGGCGCGCCCGTCTACCAGATACACCAGACGGTCCATCACCGGAATCAGCGGATTCATATCATGAGCAGTCACCAGCACCGTCATTTGCTGCTGGACAATCAAACGCCCCAGCAAATCCACCAGTGCATTGGCGCTACCAAAATCGAGATTTGCCAGCGGTTCATCCAGAATCAGCAGACGCGGCTTGCGAACCAAAGCATGGGCGATGACGGCACGCTGCTGCTGCCCCCCCGATAATTCCCCAACCCGCTGATCGGCAAATTCTTCCGCGCCCACGGCTTGCAGCGCCTGATCCACCGCATGGCGGGTGCGTCCATTAAAAAACGGCAACCCCAAACGCTGACCATCCAGCCCCAAACGCACCAGATCCCGGGTGCGCAAGGGCAGATCCGGATCAAAATTGATTTTCTGGGGAACATAGCCCACCAGCTCGCGATGTTCACGAGCCGGCGCAGCGCCGATCCGCACCGTGCCGGCACGCTGGGTAATCAGGCCCAGCAAGGTGCGTAACAGGGTGGTTTTACCTGCCCCATTTTCACCAATCAGGGCGCAGAGCTGCCCGGGATACAGATCAAAACTGACATCCCGTAAAATACTGCGGCCGCCCAGATCCACAGAAAGATCGGCGACCGCAAGAATCGGACTCTGATTGGTCAAGATATTATTTCAACACCGTCGTAGAGGTACCATGTTCTACGGCTGCGCGCAGGACATCCACTTCTGCGAGCATCCAGGATTGATAAGTGTACCCGGTTGGCATGGTTTCATAAACGCCCACCACCGGAATATGCGCCGCCTTGGCATTATTCAGGAAAGACGCGGTCAGGGAGTCAGTGACCTGCTGGTTATACAGAAACACCTTGACCTGATGATTTTTGAACAGATGATTCTGGATGCTGACATCCTGGGGTGCCGGATCGGTCCCATTCATGATTGCCGCCTGGAGATTCCAGGGCGTTTTCAGATCGCAGCCTGCCGCCTGCAACATGTAATCTGCTACGGGTTCGGTAACCGCTACCGGAGTATGGGGATATTGCGCTTTGAAACTGGCAATGGCGGCATACCACGGCTTCAGCGAAGCATCAAACTTTTGAACATTGGCCTTGAAAAAAGCCGCATGGGCAGGATCCAGCTTGCTCAGGCTCGCCGCAACCGCCTTGACAACCGCCGGCATGGTTTCCGGTTTGTACCAGAGATGCGGGTTTTTGGTGCTGTCGGGTAAATGTAACAGATCCTGAACCACAATCACCTGCCGCTTTGAATTAGGATCAGCCGCCAGAATTTTTTTGGCCCAACTGTCATAACCCACGCCGTTACGGACCACCAACTGGGCCGCCGCAATTTCTCTGGCCACAGCCGGGCTCGCCTCAAAAGTATGGGGATCCGTGTTGGGATTACTCTCAATGGCACTCACCTGAACATATTTTCCACCAATCTGGCTGATGACATTGGCATATTCATTTTCTACGCCTACGGCATGAATGGTGTCTGCTGCAGCCATTTGTGCAGCACCCAGACCCAGCAACAAGGACAGCAAAGGCAGAAAACGCCACCCGGCGCCAGTATGCCGCCTGAACAGTTTAGATGGCGATAACTCATTGGATTCAGTGTGATACATAGTGATTCTCCTAAAAGTGGTATTGATAACGGCATGTTTGTGCGTCATATTATATGCAACTTTGTTGCACATTAAGGAACGATGCCGGGTCTGTCAAGTGGCCTTTCACCACGATATAAACACTTTTATTGCAGTTGATAGTGATAATAGTTACCGTCAATATCGAGTAAACAAGGGAGAACTCATGCTTCGCCAGCAAAACCGTTACCGCAACATCCTATTGAGTAGCATTCTTTTCTGCGCATCTACTGCCCCCGCCTGGGCTGCCAGTACGGGGCAATCCATCCCCGAAGCAGCGCACCAAAACTGGTGGCGGGGGATTTCCCTGGTCATTCATGGTCAGGTAGAAGGCGTTTCCAATCTGAGTGGTGGCATCAGTACCGGCAGCACCGCAACCGGGCTCTGGAAAGGCGGACTGGCCCTGCATACAGGTAAGGCCGGTTGGTGGCAGGGGGGCCTTTTTGTAGTCGAAGGCCTTGCTGCGGACAGCAGCAACCCCGACAGTTTGTACATTGGTGATCTACAGAGCGTCTCCAATCTCACTACGCCCTATCAACACATGGCCCATCTTTATAAGGCTTATTATCGACAAAAATTCGGCGACTATACCTTGCGCCTCGGCTTGCTCAATCCTAACGACTATTTCAATGATACCGGAGTAGCAGGCGAACTGTTCAATGCCTCTTATGGTATTTATCCCATCATTTCGGCCAACATTCCCTTCACGCCCACTTATCCCTATTCCAGTCTCGGAGCCATTGCTGCAGCGAGCTGGGGAAATACCACGGTAATGCTAGGCGCGTTTGGTGCGGATGGCGTCCATCCTTTCCGTGCGCCCTGGGGCAGTGACGGAATGATTTATTATGGTGAAGTCGACCAAAGCATTCCCATCGGTCCTGGCACGGCGATGCTCAAGGCCGGAGGCTATTACAACCACATCTACGGCCCTTACCTCACCCAAAATATTGGCATCGGTTCTTCTACCAGTCAGGGCGGATTTTACGGTACCGCCGAGTATCGCTGGAAAGCCGATCAGATGACCTGGGGGGTCTTCCTGCAAGGTGGCGGAGCCCCCAATGCTGCAGCCGTTTCGCCGGTGAATGCCTATGTGGGCGCAGGATTGCGGCTGCGACATTTCATTCCGGATTCACCCGGCTCTACCCTGAGCCTGGGCATGGCCCGCGCCTGGCAACGCCAATCCGGTTCGAATACGGGGGCTGCAGAAACCAGTCTGGAAGTGAACTTCAAACAGCCCGTTTTCAAGGATTTGTATATCCAACCCGACCTGCAATATATCATCAACCCCGGCGCCAATGGGCCCGGGTACACCCTCCCAAATGCCTTCGTCGCCATTATCCGACTGGGTTGGCACTATCATTTGCACGCTTGAAAACCAAACAGCAGGTTTCTAAATAGCATCATCGCTTTTAGTGCTTGCTTGCCTCTTGTGCTTCTTTTTTTGCCTCGGCACGCGCAGCGCGCATGAACAGCGCTGCAGCCAACCCAAAAAAAGCAAAGGCAATCAAACCCGTCACTATGATCCCCGCAGCGGTTTGCCCATCAGAAATATAATGCATGCTGTTGGTCATCGCCTGCATGCTCATTGAATGCATATCCATTATCGATCTCCTGTGTCGATTAACACATCATTAATCTTAATTCTTTGCAAGACCAGTAACAAAATAGAAATTCAGTTAGCTCGCTACAATTTTAATTATACCCTAACCTTACTATTGGCTTTAATGCCACACGGAGCAGCACACCAGCGCTTTTTGTGGAAAATTGCCCATTGATGGCCACCATACGCTCCGACCAGGAAAACCTAAGATTAAAACCCGTTACACTCGCGGACCATAAAAAAGGTAGCCTCATTCAGGCTACCAATCGCCATATGCTGGCGCGTCGTGAAGAAAAAGTCATTGTTCAGCTCAGGTTTCCCATGATTTCCGACCGACATAATTGATGTTTGACTATGCCTTCGGAGCAGGCAAACAGTCTGCGGAAAAACCAACACCCACAAAAAATGTCATAAGGCCCATAAAAAACAGGCTCTGTTCAGGAATGCAACATCACGGACTGGCTGTATTCCAGGTTGGCCTTATCCACAGCCGAACAAAAAAAGCAGATGCGGGATGGTTTATTGCCGCCTTCCCGACAACGGCCACTTTCTGCACAGCCGGTTTCCATCGCCAGCAACTGACCATTTTTGGTGAGTTTAGCCAGCAATGCGGACATGTACTCCGCATCGGCAGCATGTAAATCAATCAACGACTCCAGAGTGATGCCCGGATATTGGCGCACATGGGCGAGTACTTCTTTCAGCATATTCGTCTCCTTGAAAGTCTTATAGACAAAACAGCACAACCACTGGTTATTAATGTAAACGATTATCATTTGTGTAGTCAATACCAGTAATATCCACACCTCTGCAAATGGAACCCAGCCGGCTGTCAGCCCGGAGGCCTGCCGCGACTTTGGCAACAAAAGAGGGCGCTTTGTGTTCTCCTCGCTTGACCTGCACAGGATTCCCATGTTGTTATGTGCAACTTAGTTGCATATTATGGCATGCCGTTTCAGTTATCATTGTGAGGATTTACCATGTCCCAGCTCTCCACCACTCCCCTTCCCGTCACCGTGTTGTCGGGTTTTCTCGGTGCCGGCAAAACCACGCTCCTCAACCATATCCTGCACAACCGGGAAGACCGGCGTGTCGCAGTAATTGTCAATGACATGAGTGAAATCAATATTGATGCCGCCCTGGTCCGTGAAGGGGGCGCGCAACTATCACGCACGGAAGAAAAAGTCGTTGAAATGTCCAATGGCTGCATCTGCTGCACGCTCCGGGAAGATTTGCTTGAGGAGGTGGCCTTATTGGCAAAAGAAGGGCGTTTTGACCAATTGGTAATTGAATCCACGGGGATTTCTGAGCCTTTGCCCGTCGCCGAAACCTTCACATTTGAGGATGAACAAGGCAGCTCACTGTCACAGTTGGCGCGCCTGGATACCATGGTGACGGTCGTGGATGCCTATAACTTTCTACGGGAATATGCCGACGCTCAATTATTGCGCGATCGTGGAGAGTCACTGGGCGCAGAAGATGAGCGCACCATTACCGACCTCCTGATTGAGCAGATTGAATTCTGCAATGTGCTGGTGTTGAACAAGGTGGACCTCATCAGCCCGGAAGAACAGCAGAGCTTGATGGCTATTTTGAATGCGCTCAATCCTCGGGCGCGCATTGAAATTTCCGAGTTTGGTCGGGTTCCTGTCAGTCGCGTACTGCAAACCGGTCTTTTTGACTTTGAAGAAGCCAGCCAGGCCCCCGGATGGTTGATGGAAATGCGCGGGGAACATATTCCTGAAAGTACGGAATATGGTATTGGCAGTTTTCATTTTGCCGCTCGCCGCCCCTTTCATCCGCAACGATTCTGGGACTTGATGCATCAGAATTGGGACAGCGTATTACGCAGCAAGGGATTTTTCTGGTTAGCGAGCCGGCCGGATGTCGCAGGACTCTGGTCTCAGGCCGAGGGAATTTTCCGACATCAAGCGGCCGGACAATGGTGGGCCGACACCCCCAAAAAATACTGGCCTAAAAATCCTGAAGAACGCCAGGCTATCGAGAAACATTTTCAGGGAGAATGGGGCGACCGCCGCCAGGAGCTGGTTTTTATCGGACAAAACATGGATGAAGACAAGATCCGTCAATCTCTGAGCGATTGCTTGCTTACCGATGCAGAGTGGCAGCAGGGTCCGTCGGCATGGAATGGTTTTGTTGACCCATTTCCGGAATGGTGAGGAGTTCCCATGTCGCAAGCCACATTAAAACAAGGTGCAGGAACCGATGAAATACTGTTCGTAGATCAACTTGCCGATCTTGTCAGCATTTTCGATACGGACGTCCAGCTGTGCATAATGCAAAGATCCCAACAACCGGAAATACTGGATTATCTGGATGCCGCCGAAAATGATCTGGGCAGCGGAATTCGCCAATCCTTCAATCGTGGAACGCTTTTCCCTGCAGAGCTGTTGCCCGACTTATCCGGCCGGGAGTTCTTACTGAAAGACATACGCTTCCTGATGGAGCTTTACTTCGATTTAACCGGTTGCGACGCTATCGCGCTTCGCCTGATGGTTCTCGATCGGGCTATGTGCCCAAGATTCCATACAGATTTTACGGGAATCCGTTTGTTGTGCACCTGGAAAGGGCCGGGCACGCAATGGCTAAGCAGTGATTATGCGGATCGCAGTAAACTGGGAGAGGGATCCCGAGGACTGGCGGACCTGAAATCCGGGCTAATTCGCGATCCTCGCGGCATCGGGGAGGTCCCCGCATTTGCCATCGCTCTGCTCAAAGGAGAGGCCTGGGAAAACAATGCCGGAAAGGGGATCATACATCGTTCCCCGGCCCTGGGCAGCACAGGGAAAATGCGCATTGCGCTTTCCCTGGATGCGCTTTGGAATGATTAATCGGCCCCAGCACCCAAAGGACCCGAGGCCGTTTGCATAAAGTTGGGTAAACCCATTTTGTCGATCAGATCAATGTGGGTTTCCAGCCAGTCAATATGCTCTTCAGTCTGCTCCTGAATTTCGACGAGAATGTCACGCGAGACGTAGTCTTTGACCGATTCACAATAATGGATGGCCTCAACATAATGGGCACGGCCAGCTTCTTCCAGTTTCAAGTCACAAGCCAAGCATTCAGCGACATTTTCACCGATGAGTAATTTATTCAGGTCCTGCAGATTGGGTAGGCCTTCCAGAAACAGAATACGTTCGATGAGTTTGTCGGCATGCTGCATTTCTTCAATGGATTCCGCATATTCATGCTTACCCAAAGCAAAAAGTCCCCAGTTTTTGTACATGCGGGCATGCAGAAAATATTGATTAATGGCCGTCAGCTCAATGGCCAGTGCCTTGTTCAACAACTGAATAACTTTTTTATCCCCTTTCATGACGCGCTCCTGGTTGAATAGTTAATTTAATGGACTAGAAAATGAGTGTTTAGACCGCACGCTTGAGTGTAGACCGGGAATGCTGATGCATGGGATATTGCATGGCTTTGGCATGCTGCGTTTCCTGATCCAGAATCGCTTTGGCACAAGTCGCACAACGCCCGCACTGGGAGGCCACACCTAACTGTTGGCGTAGATCCCGCATGGAACAGGCACCTTCACATACTGCCTGATGAATGTCTTTTTCGGTGACAACGTTACATAGGCATATATACATAGCTATTCTCATCAAAAGCTCTTACACAGCATTCAAACGCAAATGATAATGCATGTCATTAACATTACCCAAAAAATGGCCGTTGGGTCTGCAGGCTTTGCAGCGACTTTTGTTTCGAGCCGTTGTTGTTCTTGGCGAAATCCTGCGCCCGTCAGGAGAGCTGTCTGAGCCCGCAGGGCGAGTTCTCTCCTGACAGCAGGATGAGCCGTAGAACAACAGGCAATGAACAATGGAGCAAAAAGCCTGCAGACCCAACGGCCATTTTTTAGGTTCAACAGTCATTCATCAGTCATTTTCTTTCTACATCGGATGGCTTGGGAGTAAGATGTCGGGATTCTTTCATTCACAGCGAGACCCAAGCCCATGAGCCAAGCCCCCCATTCCACCCTGAATGCCGAAACCCTGTGCCAGATCAGCGAGGATATTCTGGTTCTCGCCCGCAAACAGGGGGCAACTGCAGCAGAAGCGGCAGCGAGTACGGGCAAGGGACTTTCTGTGACCGTCCGCCTCGGTGAAGTGGAATCCATTGAGTACAATCAGGATAAAGGAATGGGTGTGACGGTCTACCTGGGGCAGTCCAAAGGTAGTGCCTCCACCTCGGATTTTTCGCGCAAGGCCATTGCCGAAACCGTGGAAGCCGCGCTCACCATTGCCCGTCACACCTCCGCAGACCCCTTTTCGGGCCTGGCTGATCCGGAGCTTTTTGCCCGCGAGTTCCCTGATCTGGATCTTTATCATCCCTGGTCAATAGACGCCGATACGGCCGCAGAGTTGGCACGCCGTTGCGAGGCGGCTGCCCGTGATAGTGATCCACGTATTCACAATTCTGAAGGGGGAAGCCTGGGCACCAGCGAAGGCCTTTCCGTTTACGCCAACAGTCTGGGTTTTGTGGGGAAAAGACAATCGTCCCAGCATAGCCTGTCCTGCTCAGTCATTGCCGAAGATCTGAAAGGCGGCATGCAAAGGGACTACTGGTATGATGTAGCCCGCAATGCCAGCGCATTGGCCAGTCCGGAAAGTATCGGCAAAATTGCCGCCGAACGGGCGGTGCGGCGTCTGGATGCCCGTAAGCTACCCACCACCAGGGCACCGGTGATTTTTGAAAATCAGGTGGCTTCCAGCATCCTTGGACACCTGGCCAGTGCCATCAGTGGTGGCAGTCTATATCGTAAAAGTTCCTTTCTGTTGGACAGCCTGGGCAAGACCCTGTTTCCGGAACATATTCGCATTTATGAAGAACCTTTGCGCCCCAAGGGGCTGGGCAGTGCCAGCTTTGACTCGGAAGGCGTAGCCACCTGCAATCGCGACATTATTTCCGAAGGCATTCTGCAGGGATACATCCTCGACAGTTACAGTGGCCGCAAGTTGCAGATGGCGACCACCGGAAATGCCGGAGGTGTCCACAATCTGACCCTGGAGCCCGGCAGCCGATCACTGCAGGAAATGATCCGGGAAATGGGACGGGGTTTACTGGTCACCGAACTGATCGGTTTTGGGATCAATATGGTCACCGGCGACTATTCACGCGGTGCCGCCGGCTTCTGGATAGAAAATGGCGAGATTCAATATCCGGTTGAGGAGATCACCATTGCGGGGAGCCTGCAGGCCATGTTCAAGGGTATGCAGATGGTCGGCAACGACCTGCTTATCCATGGCAACACCGGCTGTTCTTCCATTCTCATTGACGAGATGATGATTGCCGGCGAGTAACCCCTATGGCCAAAAGCATGAGCAAAGCACTCAGTAGCAGGTAGGGCAGACTCCCCCAACGACCATAGGGAGTCTCTCCGGCCATGGGCTGCACCGAGCCGTTCAGCGTGCCCACCACAAATTGCGGAAGCTGGGTGCGGATTTCGCCCTGGGGAGAAATCAGCGTGGTGATACCGGTATTGGTATCGCGCACATCCGGTTTCTGCTCCTGACGGGACTGCATGGCAGCCATCTGCATACTCTGGGCGGCAGCAATACTATGCCCATACCAGGCATAATCACTGATATTGAGTAAAAAAGTCGCCCCTTCTCTGACCCCCTTACGGACATCACGGGAAAAAGATTCTTCATAACAAATGGTCATGCCAGCCTTTTGTCCGTCTACAGGCAGGACATAAGGACCATGCCCAAAGGAAAAACTCCCCAGACCCGGTAAAAAGTGGTGGACCAGAGGACCCAGCAGGTGCGGCAAGGGAATATATTCACCAAAAGGCACCAGATGTTCTTTCTGGTACCAGCGCAGGGGGGCTTTCCCGTCAATTTCCATGGCAGCGTTGTAGTATTTGCCATCTGCCAACTCGGGAATGCCGATAATCAGAATCTTGTGATTCCGCGCCGACCATTCCTGTAACTGACTAATCAGTTGAGGAATTTCCGTCTGAAAAATGGGAAAGGCGGTTTCCGGCAAAACCACCAGCTGGCTATTTTTGGGCGTCTGCAAAATCAGTTGTACGTAATGGTGCAGTATCTCGCTGATGGCTGCAGTATTCCATTTTTCGGTGATGGGAATATTACCCTGCACCAGGCTAACCCGAAGCTTGTGCCCGACGGGATGGGTGAAGCTGACTGACCCTGCCGCCAGAGCCAATCCGGAAAGCACCAGCAAGGCAGAAACGCCGCCGAGCAGTGCCCGTCTGGATGAGGATTCGCGCAACATCCATAACAAAATAGTGGCAAAACCGGCGGTGGCGAGCCCGACCCCATACTGCCCCAGCCAGGCGGAGAAACCACCCAAAAAAACATGGGTCTGCGTATATCCTGTGGCCAGCCAGGGGAAGCCCGTGAAGAACCGGGCTCGACACCATTCCGCAAATATCCACAACACCGGTAAGGCGACAAGACGCGCATTTCCCCGAAAAAAACGGATAGCCAGCCATAGGGCCAAAGCTGGATAAATGGCGCAATAAGCCGCCAGCAGCGCTACCGCCCCACCCGCAAGTAGCCAGTCCATATGGGCAAAATTGTGCAGGGTGACGGATATCCAGCTGACTCCGCTACAAAATGCCCCGAAACCAAAAGCGTACCCCAAAGCGGCAGCCCGCCGGGGACGTTCAGCTGTGGTAGCCAACCAGAACAGCGCAAATAGCAGAATGATAGCGAGAAACCAGGCATTAAAAGGGGCAAAAGCCAAAGGCCAGAGCACACCCAAAATTAATGCGGCCAGAAGCCGCAAAGGAAACGCCCATGTTTTGATGGAATCCTGAATCATGCACTATCCTGATCGGGCGATTCGGGCAGCGCTGCACTGCGCGGAGGAGACACCCGGACAATTTGTACCCGGCGTCGATCGGCTCTTAACACTTCCAGTCGCAAATTACCCTCCTCAATCACTTCGCCCACCCTCGGCACATGCCCGAGACGCGTAGCCACCCAGCCACCCAGGGTGTCCGCGTGTTCATCTGCCAGATGCGCCACAAAATGTTCATTGAAATCCTCCAGGGGAATCAGCGCATTCACCAGAAAGTCACCATCTTCCCGTGAGGCTATCATGACATCTTCGTCAATGTCATATTCGTCTTCAATTTCCCCGACGATGATTTCCAGCACATCCTCAATGGTAATAAGGCCGGCCACCCCGCCATATTCATCAACCACCACCGCCATGTGGTGGCGACCTGTGCGAAACTCATAGAGCAGGTGATCCAGATGCTTGCTTTCGGGAATAAACGTCGCCGGTCGTAACAATTCTCCCAAGCGCGGCAAGGACATGCCCGAACGACAGGCCTGGAGCAAATCCTTGGCCAGTAGGATGCCGCGCACGTCGTCGCGATCCTCTCCCACCACCGGAAAACGCGAGTGCCCGACTTCCGAAACCCTGGCGATGATTTCCGGCAATGGCATATCCATCTCAATCACTTCCATCTGAGCGCGGGGAATCATCACGTCACGGACGGTCAATTCGCCCATCCGGAAAATCCCATCCACCATGCGTGCCGCTTCGGCATCAATCACCTGACGCTCGCCAGCCTCCCGGATCAGATCCAGCAAACTATCCTGATCTTCCACATTGCCGCGCAGGGACTGGGTAAAGCGCGCCCACCAACTCCGTGGGCGCTCCTGGGTACTTCGATCTTCACTCATGTATTTGGTTCAGGTAAGGGTCGGCCACACCCATTTCAGCCAGCAATCGGGTTTCCAGTTGTTCCATGATCAGTGCTTCGTGGTCTTCGACATGGTCATAGCCCAACAAATGCAAGGTACTGTGAATCAGCAAGTGACGATAATGATTCAACAAAGTTTTCCCCTGCTCGGCCGCTTCCTGAAGCACCACGGCCGGGGCTATCACAATATCGCCCAACAGGTCGCGGCGGAACACTGGAGGCAGGGGATCCTGGGGAAAAGATAGACAATTGGTCGGTTTTTCCTGCTGCCGATAGTGGGCATTCAATCGGGTGATTTCGGCATTACTCACAAAGGCGAGGGAGATTTCGGCCATGCGCCCTGCGTCCGGGGATCGCGGAGTCGCAACCGTCAGCGCCTGAAGAATGGCAGTCCTGGCCTGGTTGCGGGAAGGAATAGAAGCTGGCTCCACGGAATCATCCGCAGATAGACGCAGATAAAGTCCGCTCATGCCTTATCCCCAAAGCGATCATAAGCCTGGATAATGCGGGCCACGAGCGGGTGCCGGACCACATCGGCACTTTCAAAAAAGACCATTTCCACGCCCGGCATGGCATCCAGCACATCCAGCACCTGGACCAGACCGGAAAGCTGGCCACGCGGAAGGTCAATCTGGGTGACGTCGCCAGTGACGACTACTTTTGCACCGAAACCCATACGGGTCAAAAACATTTTCATCTGCTCCGGCGTCGTATTCTGGGCCTCGTCGAGAATGATAAAGGCGTCGTTGAGCGTCCGACCGCGCATGTAAGCCAGCGGAGCCACTTCAATGATTTGCCGCTCGATGAGTTTTGCCACCTTCTCGTAACCGATCATTTCATGCAGGGCGTCGTAGAGGGGGCGCAAATAGGGATCCACTTTTTCACTTAAAGACCCGGGCAGGAAACCCAGCCGTTCACCGGCTTCGACGGCGGGACGCACCAACACCAGGCGGCGTACCTGATTGCGTTCGATCTGCTCGACGGCCGCTGCGACGGCCAGATAGGTTTTTCCCGTACCGGCCGGACCGATGCCAAAAGTCAGGTCATTATGGCGGATGGAATCCAGATAGCGGCGTTGACGCAATCCTCGACCCCGAATGGTCCCTTTGAGGGTTTGCACCCCTGGGGATTCCGAGACTTCATGAGTTTCAGACTCGGCTTCCACCTGAACACGCTGAATACATTGATGCACCCAGTGGCTGGAAAGCTTCCGGCCCTGAACGACCTGAGCATGAAGCTCTGCCAGAACGGTTTTTGCGGCCTGCACCGCCGCTTGTGGACCGGTAATATGAAAACGTTCCCCACGCGGGAGAATGACGACACCCAGCCGGGATTCCAGTTGCCGCAGATGACTGTCCAGTTCGCCGGCCATTTCCGACAAGTCAGCGGCGCTGGCCTGCTCAGCGATAAAATCACCATGACAGATGGCGGGATTCTTACTGGGAGGCTCCATGGGATTATACGGCAAGACGATGTGCCGCAGGATTGGACTGCGTCAGACGACCACGCAGGCTATTCGGCAAAGCGGCCGTAATTTCTATATCCATCATTTGTCCTGCCCAGTCAGGGTTGCCGGGCAGATTGACCGAGCGGTTGCAGGCGGTTTTTCCGGTCACTTCACGCGGATCACGGCGCGAAGGGCCGGTAATCAATACCGCCTGACGTGTCCCCACCAGACTCTGGGCGTAGGCTTGGGCCAAGCCGTTGATACGTGTCTGCAAAATGGCGAGACGGGCATCTTTTTCGGCTTCGGGGACACTGTCCTTGAGTTTCAGGGCGGGGGTATTGGGCCGCTGACTGTATTTGAAGGAGTAGGACTGGTCGAAACGAACGGCCTCAATCAAGTCCATGGTGGCCGCAAAATCTGCCTCGCTTTCACCCGGAAATCCGACGATGAAATCTGATGAAATCTGTATACCCGGACGCGCCGCCCGCAGGCGAGCAATTTTTTCCAGATATTGTTCGACACTATGCTTGCGGTGCATGCGCCGCAAAATCCGGTCTGAGCCGCTCTGCACCGGTAAATGTAAGTGCGGAGCCAGTTTTTCGATAGAACCGTGAGCGGCAATCAGGTCATCATCCAGATTACTGGGATGAGAAGTGGTGTAACGCAGGCGCAGTAAACCCGGAATACGGGAAAGTCTTTCCAGCAATTCGGCAAGCCCGCCTTCACCAATCAGGCCCGTCGCGCCGCGATACGCGTTGACGTTCTGCCCCAACAAGGTGATTTCACGCACCCCCTGATCGACCAGACTGCGTGCCTCACGGATAATATCGGGCATGGGACGACTGTATTCACGTCCCCGGGTATGGGGCACCACACAAAAAGTACAAAACTTGTCGCAACCTTCCTGAATGGTCAGGAAAGCCGTGGCACCATCGCGACCGGGACGCTGGGGCAGGCGGTCAAATTTTTCGAGAACCGGAAAATCCACATCCACCTGAGGATGACGTTCAGCCACACAGGCATCGAGCAGATCGGGCAGACGGTGCAGGGTCTGAGGACCAAACACCAGATCGACGTAAGGGGCACGACGACGCAATTTTGCGCCCTCCTGACTGGCTACACAGCCTCCCACGCCAATAATTACTTCCGGGCGCTTTTCCTTGAACGGACGCCAGAATCCCAATTGGGTGAATACTTTGTCTTCAGCTTTTTCGCGAATGGAACAGGTGTTGAGCAAAAGCACATCAGCCTGCTGGGGATCGTCTACCAATTTCAGTCCATGACTCTGCGCCAGCAGATCCGCCATACGCTCGGAGTCATATTCATTCATCTGACAACCGTAGGTTTTAATAAACAGATTTTGCAATGCATTTCCGGAAAAAAGCGGCCTCATCACGATGATAGGGCCAGCAACCCGGATTGACAAGGGCCCCGTTTCGCTCAGTTTCGCTCCGCATGCTGCCCATGCTAGAGTATCTACCGTTCATATGGGTTCTGCGCAAATCCGTGCATTGCCCTTTATCCGGTGGAGAGCATCCATGTCCAGATCTTCCGGGCCGGTATCCCAGGCTTGGCACTTTACCCGCGAGTTTTTACGCGACCCCCAAGCCATTGGCGCGGTACTGCCCAGCTCTCCTTTTCTCGCCAGACGCATGGCCGCCATGGTCCCGGATGGACTGGGACTGGTGATTGAACTCGGACCCGGCATGGGGCCGGTCACCAAGGCCCTGCTCGCCCGGGGTATAGATGCCAGTGATCTGGTGTTGGTGGAACAGGCGCCAACGATGGTCCGCCATCTGCGCCACCAGTTTCCGCAACTGGAAGTCATCGAAGGCGATGCTGCCCGACTCCAGGAAATGATTGCCCATCGTGGCAAGGTCCGGGCTATTGTTTCCAGCCTGCCGCTGCGCACCATTCCCCGGGAAATCGTCGATCGTATTTTTCAGCAACTGCCGGCAGTCAGCCAGCAGGGCACGGTATTTATTCAGTTCACCTATCATTTCCGCAGTTCCTGCCAGGGCTTGCCCACTGAATTCCGGCGCGGACGCCCCGCCATGGTGCTGCGCAATTTACCTCCCGCCCGCATTGATCAGTTTATTTTTCACGGCAAAGGTTCGGTCTGATTTGCCCCGAATCATGGCTTACAAAACCGCAGCACTGAATCATGCGCCCAGGCATTTATGGCCCTGGTTGGCGCTCCCGGCATCGCTGACTGCAGCACTGCAGCGCGCCTATGGTCATACCCATCGGGTCACGGCGCTGCTTATGGGGAGTGGACGCCGGAAACCGACTTATAGTGAACAGCGGCTCCTGCATTTAAAGCGGGGCGAGCGAATTTTCTGGCGGGAAGTCCTTCTCAACGCTGGTAATCCGGATCGGCCCGCCATATGGGCTATGACCACCATACCGCTTTGCGGTCTGCGCCATGGTCTGCTTCCCCTGGCGCGCCATGGTTCCCGTCCCATCGGCAATACTCTGTTCCGGCATCGCCGCTTGCGCCGTTCCTCCATCACCATGGAGGCCTTGCCGCGCTTCGGCCAACGCGCCTGGCGGCGGCGCTCCATTTTACGCCGGGGTCATACTGAAGTGTTGGTTGAAGAACATTTCCTGCCGGACTTACCCCCTTGGGCGGGTCGAGGTCGACGCTGATGAATGATTTCATCCCGTTTCGTCAGCGTTTTTCCGCCTATCTGGCGCTGATGCGCATGGACCGCCCCATTGGTACGCTGTTATTGCTCTGGCCAACTTATTGGGGACTCTGGCTGGCGGCCAAAGGGACGCCTTCCCTGCGCCTGTTTGTGATTTTTACCCTGGGAACATGGCTTATGCGCTCGGCAGGCTGTGTCATCAATGATTATTTTGATCGGGATTTTGATAAACAGGTAGCACGCACCCAGCACCGGCCACTGGCAGCAGGACTTATCAGTCCCGCTTCAGCTTTACGTCTTTTTGTATTGCTCTGCCTGATGGCTGCTGCTTTATTGCCCTTTTTGAATCTGCTCAGTCTGGCTTTGGCAGGTGGCGCGGTATTCATTACCATTACCTATCCCCTGTTCAAACGCTTCACCCATCTTCCCCAGGCTTATCTGGGCATTGCCTTTTCCTTTGGTATTCCCATGGCCTTTGCGGCAAGCACAGGGACCGTTCCGGCTATTGGCTGGTGGCTGATGCTCGCCAATGCCTGCTGGGTGGTCGCCTATGATACGGCCTATGCCATGGCGGATCGTCCGGATGATCTGAAGGCCGGTATCAAATCTACGGCCATTTTGTTTGGCCGCTGGGATCGTCATATCATCGCCGGTCTGCAACTGACCATGCTATGCATATTTGTCGGCATTGGCGTCAGCACGCAAATGTACTGGCCCTTTTGGATTGCCTTGCTCCTGGTGCTGCTTCTCGGCATTTATGAACAGAGCTTGCTGGGGGGAGACAGAGATCTGGCTTTTCGTGCTTTTCTGCACAATAACTGGATTGGGCTGGTGCTGTTTTGGGGAATAGTGGCCGGTTTAGCGCCATCAAGCAGCTTGCCCATACCGGGAGCCTGGGGCTGAAACGGAGCATCTTGTGCGTTTTTGAAAAACTTATACACAGTTTACTCATAAACCGACAAAAGCCAGAGCAGCACCGTTAAGTTGTTGTTGAAAGTCATCATCTAATTGTTTTCATTTATTATTTATCCTTGCCACTTTTTTGGGCAAGCCGGCTAAGGTCTTGAAGCACTAGGCATATGCGAGTTTTCCTGAGGTCCATGCACAGACTTATCCACAGAACTTGTGGGCAACTTTAATGCCCGCTGCGACGGCCTGCCTGCAAGTGGCTGTTTTGGGGCATCTGCCCCGGATATTTTCCTATGCCCTTCCGGAAAACCCGGAACGCCTGCCTCCCGGCGTACGCCTGCGTGTCCCTTTTGGTCAAAAAAGCCGTATTGGTATTCTGGTGGGATATGACCACTGTCCACCGGAAATCACCCTGAAACCCATCGAGGCTGTTCTCGATACGCGGCCCCTGCTGCCGGAATCTCTGCAGCAGCTTCTGAATTTTGGTGCGCATTATTACCAGCATCCCCTGGGCGATGTCTGGGCTGCCGCCCTCCCGGCGCTACTCCGTCAGGGTCGGCCTTTACCAAGGCCCGCAGCACAGGCTTATCAACTCACCCGGCATGAACAGACGCCTGCCCGTCCCGGCAAACTGCAGGAAGCCCTGATAACCGTGCTCAGCACCTCAAGCCCTACTGCTGAAACAGAAGTACCAGCACGTTTACGTCCGGTCCTTCGCCAGGCACTTCACAACGGCTGGGTAGAAGCCCTCACTCTTCCCGCTCCCCGGGTAACTGTGCAACCGCTTCCCTACCCTCTGAATGAAGAGCAGCGCATTGCCATCACCCAATTACGGGCTACCCAAGGCTTTACGTGCTGGCTGCTGGATGGCGTTACCGGAAGCGGCAAAACCGAAGTCTACTTCGAAACAATCCGTCCCCATCTGGAAGCCGGTCGGCAGGTGCTTATTCTCGTCCCGGAAATCGGTCTTACCCCACAGCTGCTGGCACGCTGTCAGGCCCGCTTTGGCAAGGCAGCGGTCGCCGCACTGCATTCCGCCCAGACCGACACCGAACGTTTGCGCATCTGGGCATTGGCGGCCATGGGGCATATTCAACTGCTCATCGGCACCCGCTCCACTCTTTTTGTGCCCATGCCGCAGCTGGCCTGTATTGTCATTGATGAAGAACATGATCCCTCTTTCAAGCAACATCGGGGCTGGCACTATTCCGCCCGGGACATGGCCATTCAGCGGGCCAAACTGGAGAATATTCCGGTCATTCTCGGTTCGGCCACGCCCTCTCTGGAAAGTCTCTACAATGTCCAGCAGGGACGTTATCAAAGTCTGCAATTACGGCAACGCGCTACCAACGCGCCCCTGCCGGGCATCACGATTGTTGCTCTTCGCCGCCAATATCTTCAGGGGGGGCTCTCCAGTGATCTTCTGAACGCCTGCTCAGAAACGCTCGCGGCGGGAAATCAGGTCCTGCTGTTTTTGAACCGGCGGGGTTATGCACCCGCCGTACTCTGCCATGATTGTGGCCATGTCCTGCACTGCCCACGCTGTAGTGCCGCCCTCACCTGGCACCGCCACCAGCAACGCCTGCGCTGTCACCACTGCGGATACGAGTCACGCTGGCCTGAAGACTGTCCGGAATGCCACAGTACTGCGCTGATCACTGCCGGACAGGGAACCGAGCAACTGGAAGAAGTCCTGCGCCAACGCTTTCCCGATACGCCAGTCTGGCGGATTGATCGGGATGCATTACCCGGTCGGGAGGCTTTTTCCGCCGTACTGGAGCAAATCCATCAAAACCAACCTGCCATCCTGGTTGGCACGCAAATGCTCGCCAAAGGCCATCATTTTCCAGCCGTCACCCTGGTCGGCATCGTCAACACCGATCAGGGCCTGTTTAGTGCCGATTTTCGGGCTCCCGAGCGCTTGCTGCAGATGGTTCTGCAAGTGGCGGGACGGGCGGGTCGCGAAGACCGACCCGGACGAGTCCTTCTGCAAACACACCTGCCCCATCATCCCCTGATCCAGAAACTCAGTGAGGGAGACTATCAGCAAGCCGCCCGCTTACTCCTGGAAGAACGCCTGCAAGCAAGTCTTCCTCCCGGCACAGCCCTGACGCTGATGTGTGCTGAAGCCCATCAACGGGCAGCCATTCAGGCCTTCCTGGAAGCGGCAAAAGCCTGCGCTCCCGATTCGCTGGTAATCAGCGGACCGCAGCCTGCACTGCTGGAAAGACGGGCCGGTTTTGAGCGCGCTGAACTGTGGGTGGAAGCACCCACCCGCCAGATCATGCAGAAGGCTCTTAAAACCTGGTTACCCTGCTGCCAGCAGCTGCCAGAAGCCCGGAGGGTGCGCTGGTTTGTCGATGTCGACCCGCAATTCATGCTTTGATTCCGGCGTGATGGGTAAAAGCGCCTATATATTTTGGGTATGCGTGAAATTTATGCGACACTCGTAACAAATTCGAAGGAGTAAACATGCCCAAAAATGCCAAGCTCAAACTCTCCGATCCGTCAATAGAACGCAGTGTATTGTATGTGGGTGAAAAAGAGATCATTGCTGCCTCTACAGGAATTTTGAAAGAAGAAGGCTGGAGTATCATTTATGCACCCTCTTTAGCAGAGGCTCCCCAATACGCCAGCAAAAGCGGCGCGCTGGTTGGCGTAGTCGGCTTCAGCCAGAAAGAGTTCGTGGATCATGCGCATCGTGTCGAACTGATGCTCGCCCAGTCCACCATGCTGAAATGGATTGCCTTGATCCCCCCCAATGCCGCTGAACAACCGGCTTTCCGTCAGCTGATTGGTAGCGCATTTTATGGGTTCCTCGCTGTTTTAAGTGGGTAGCTTGAGATCCAGCTTACCCAGTACGAGGTAAGCCATGTTAATAAAATTCTTGTGGGTGCGATAGCCCCGTGCCCTGGATTTGGCGGACTGGAGCAGACTGTTGAAACC
>NZ_JACKYY010000028.1:0-41195 GCF_015100075.1 Acidithiobacillus sp. HP-11 | reverse complement strand
CGTGGGCTCGGAGATGTGTATAAGAGACAGGATTTATGCTCCAGAGAAAGTCCTGCAGCTTTTTGCAGGGGTGAAATTTATCGATGGCATACCGGCTAACCTCACCCTGCCGGATGATCAACAGACCGCCGCCTGATCTATGTCAGAAAATGCTCATACACCAGATTTGACTATAGCTCATACGGTGCGGCGGAATATCTTCAACTGGAAGAATGAGGAGGTCGGCAAGCTGGAGGCCAAGGTGAAGAGCTTCTGTGCCATCCCGCAGGTGCTCGCCTTCCTGAAGGATTACATCGTCTTTGCCGAGAAGGACGAGGAGCTGAACAAATACATCCTGCGCCAGCACCAGACCGGCGCGGTGGAGGCGACCGTCAGCCGCGCACTCGATCCCAGGCGCACGCGCGGCCTCATCTGGCATACCCAGGGCAGCGGCAAGACCTTCACCATGATCAAGGCGGCGGAGCGGTTGTTCCGCGCGCCCGGGGCGGACAAGCCGACCGTGCTGCTGATGATCGACCGCAACGAGCTGGAAGACCAGATGCTCAAGAACCTCGCCGCGCTGGGCTTAAGCAATCTGGAGCACGCCAGCAGCATCGCCCGGCTCAACCAGCTCCTGCGCGACGACTACCGGGGCATCATCGTGACGATGATCCACAAGTTCCGCGATATGCCGGCGGACTTGAACACGCGCGCAAACATCTACGTCCTGATCGACGAAGCCCACCGCACCACCGGCGGCGATCTCGGCAACTTTCTCATGGCTGGCCTGCCGAACGCGACCTTCATCGGCTTCACCGGCACGCCGGTGGACAAGACGGTGTATGGCAAAGGCACTTTCAAGACCTTCGGCTTCGAGGACGACCAGGGCTACCTGCACAAGTATTCCATCGCTGACAGCATTGAGGACGGCACCACGCTGCCGCTGTACTACCAGCTCGCGCCCAACGAAATGCTGGTGCCGCACGAGACGCTGGACAAGGAATTCCTGTCGCTGGCCGAAGCCGAAGGCGTGGCCGACATCGAGGAACTGAACAAGATTCTCGAACGGGCGGTGCACCTGAAGAACTTCCTCAAGGGCAAGGAGCGGATTCAGCAGGTGGCGCAATTTGTCGCGGAGCACTATCGCGCGAACGTCGAGCCGCTGGGCTATAAGGCTTTCCTGGTTGGCGTGGACCGCGAAGCCTGCGCGCATTACAAGCATGCGCTCGATCAGTTCCTGCCGCCCGAGTATTCCGAGGTCGTTTACACCGGCAGCAACAACGATTCCAAGCTGCTGAAGGAATTCCACCTCGACCCGAAGCGGGAGCGGCAGATTCGCAAGAGCTTCGGCAAGCTCGACCAGATGCCGAAGATCCTCATCGTGACCGAGAAGCTGCTCACCGGCTTCGATGCGCCGGTGCTTTACGCCATGTATCTCGACAAGCCGATGCGCGACCATACCCTGCTGCAGGCCATCGCCCGGGTAAACCGCCCCTACGAGAATGAGGCGCAGGAGATGGCGAAGCCGCACGGCTTCGTGCTCGATTTTGTCGGCATCTTCGACAAGCTCGAAAAGGCTCTGGCCTTCGACAGTGAGGAGATCAACGCCATCGTCAAGGACCTGAAGCTGCTGAAGGTGCTGTTTAAGAACAAGATGGAGGCCGAGGCGCCGAAGTACCTCGGCCTGATCGAACGCAACTTCAACGACAAGGACGTCGACACGCTGATCGAGCACTTCCGAGACCCCGAGCGACGCAAGGAGTTTTTCAAGGAATACAAGGAAATCGAGATGCTCTACGAGATCATCTCGCCCGATGCCTTCCTGCGGCCGTTCATTGACGACTATGGCACCTTATCAGCGATCTATCAGGTCGTCCGCAAGGCCTACACCCGAACCGTGATGGTTGACCGCGAGTTTCAGGCCAAGACCAACCACCTGGTTCGGGATCAGGTCGGCAGTTATGGCGTGGGCGGTTTGGGCGAGATGGTCGCGATCAACGGTAATACCATCGAGCTGATCAAGAACAAGCAGGGCGGGGATGGCACCAAAGTCATCAACCTGATCAAAAGCATTGAAAAGCTGGCCGAGGAAAACAGTGATGACCCTTACCTTATCGCCATGGCGGAACGTGCAAGGGCAGTGCAGGAGAGCTTTGAGCAACGCCAAACCAGCACGGCCGAGGCCCTGGCCGAATTGCTGCGTGAAGTGGAAGGCAATGAAACGCGGAAGAAGGAACAGGCCGAAAAGTCTTTCGATGGCCTGACCTATTTTGTCTACCGCAGCCTGCTCGACGCGAAGATTGAGAACGCGGAGGCGGTCAGTCGGAAGATTCGCCACGCCTTCACCGAGTTTCCGAACTGGAAACGCAGCGAAAACGCTTTCCGAGAACTCCGCAAAAAAGTGACCTTCGCCCTCTTCGCGGAATCGGAAGACCTAGACCGGGTGACGGCGATGGTGGATGAGTTGTTTACGCTGCTGGAAAAGGCGGACCGGATTTAGCGCAATGATGGCAATCGATCACAAAGGCCAGTTCAAGCAGCGCGTCCGGCTATGGGCCGACAAGCTGGACGTCAAGATTGTCTGGTTGGGGGTGCGGCCGATGCGGAACAAATGGGCCTCGTGTTCCACTGCAGGTCATTTGAATTTCAGCGACGAACTACCCGGCTTGAAACCCGAACTGTGGGACTACGTGATCGTCCACGAGCTGCTCCACTTCTCTGTTCCCAATCACGGAAAACTTTGGAAAAGCCTGATGCGCGCGCATTTAGGCGAATATGAGGTACAAGAGGGAGAGTTAAGGCGCATCGCGGGCAACCAAGCCCCGCAGCATACGCGCTTCGATTGAATTTCTATGGCATCTTGAAAATGCACAAATCTGCGCCAAATTTTGCCCAAGTGAACATCTTTCAGTTCATCTGCCTGGAATCATGATGAGATGTTCCTCACGGGCGGAGTGCAAAACCTTATGCTGAATGCGCCGGTCGAAGGTCGCAAAGCATCCATCATGGTCCACCGCGAGTGCGAGCAGATAGACATCAGTAATTTGGCGGTGACCGATTACCTTAGTCCAGTCCAGTGAATTGTTGTGGAGCAGGTCGAGACTGTCGGGCCAGAAAGCGTGAGACCGGGAATCGGTGGCATCGGTTAGCCGCCCGGCGATATCCGCAATAGGCAAAGCTCCAGGATAGCCGGGTTGTGAGAGGATACGCAGGCAGCCGTTGACGGTAATCGGGCAGGTGGCCCAGCCATCACTCTGCTGTGCGAGCCAATGATGGGCAGCGCGGTGGTGGATGTGGGCGGCGTCGAGCAGAGCAATCAGTACATTGACGTCGAGCAGGGCGCGCATCAGAGGCCAGATTCATCGCGCAGCCGGTCGATAAGACTATCGGTGACGAGCCGGTTATTAGCTGGAATGGGGCGGAAGCCATTCACTACAGTGGTTTCTGGCGGCGTTGTGGATATGGGGAAATGGCCGGTAAACGCGACACGCAAAAGTCGGGATACTGCTGCACCTGCACTGATATGCTCACGCCGCGCCAGTTCACGTGCGGCTTCAAGCACATCGTCTTCGATATCCAGTGTAGTACGCATGAGACAGTCCTTCGTCGTGTTGGATGATCTGATGTTTTGATGCTATATCATCGTCTCCGAAGTCGTCAATAATAATCATTAAACACTTCAGAGCGACACTGGCATCAATATCCCGGTTCAATGCGGTTACTTTCCCTCTGCCTTCCGGCACTCGGCCGCACGCACTGTCGGCGCGGTTTTATGACGCTCCAAAATGCAGTTTCAGGCATAATGGAAAAGATATTTCAGACGAGGGCAGCATTTTGACGGATCGTGCTCAATCCGTGCAGCGTTGGTTACCGATTTTACTGATTGCTTTTGCATTGATTTGGATATTGCAGGATTTTTGGTCAGCCTTGGCCTGGTCGGCGGTGCTTTCTGTGGTTTTCTGGCCTTTTGTGGCGCGCATACCGGGGCGATGGCGACCTTTGGGCGCATTGTTTTTTGCACTGACTGCGGCCAGTTTGATTCTTTTGCCGCTGGCCTTTGTGATTTTAGAAATGCTGCGCGGTCTGCATTTGCTCGGGCCATGGATTTCTGGGGAAGAACTATCGCATTGGGCTCTACCCGCCTGGATGAGTCAGCATTTGCCGCTCATTTTACTGGATCCGTTGCGGCATTTGTGGCGCGTTGCTACAGGTTGGCTTGGCGCATTTTTACCAGGAATCAGTGCAAAAAGTGTCCTTTTGGCCCCGCATTTTACGGGATTGCAGGTTCTTAGTGGCTCGGATGCGTTGCTGGCGCATGGGCAAATGGTGCTGAATGTTCTTGGCGGTGCCGAAGATACGGCTTTTAATGCCAGTCTGGCGTTGCTGCTCCTGTTTTTCTTTCTGTTGCATGGCGAAACGTTGGCTCAGGGACTGGCCGAACGGGTGACCGGACTGGCTGGTGCTGAAGTGTGGAAAGTCGTTTCCCGTGGTCTCGATATTTTGCGAGGCACTTTCTGGAGTGTCGTGATTACCGGTCTGTTTGAAGCCCTGTTGTTTTGGGCCTTATATGCCGCCTGCGGAGTACCGCATGCCTTGATCTGGGGGACGGTATCCGGGGTGTTTTCCGTGATTCCCTTTGGTGCTTCGGCAGTATTTACCGGTGTGACCTTATGGGTCTGGTTGGCCGCATCTGAACCGCTGCTGGCATTGGTGATATTTATTGCCGGTAATATTATCACCACTTTGGCAGATAATTTGTTGAAACCGTTACTCATCGGTGGTCGTTCAAGAATGCCTTTCATGCTGATTTTTATGGGACTCATTGGGGGACTTTCGGTGCTGGGTATTTTGGGCATTTTTGTGGGCCCGATGCTGATGGGCATGTTGATGGCCTGGTGGCAGGGGTGGAAGCGTGATGACGCAGAGCAATCGAGCTGATATGCAGGACATAAAACCAGACACTATCGATAACGAGAAGAATTTTCAGCTGGATTGGTCGGCGCGGCTGATGTTTGTAGCTATTCTGTCCTCCATTTTTCTCGCGGCGATGGATCAGACTGTTGTTTCGACCGCCTTGCCGACTATTGCTCGTGACCTGAATGGCTTGGCTAAATTGCCCTGGATTGTCACGGCTTATCTGCTGACCTCCACGGTCTGTTTGCCGGTGTATGGCAAACTCGGTGACTTGTTGGGCCGCAAATATTTGCTGCAATCCGCTGTGTTATTATTTCTGGCCGGGTCAGCCCTTTCGGGATTGGCCCAAAATATTGATGAACTCATCCTGTTTCGTGCCTTACAGGGTATTGGTGGTGGCGGCTTACTGGTAACCGCCATTGCCTCTATTTCGGATTTTATACCGGTAACTCAAAGAAGCCGCTATCAGGGGCTGGTCGGCGCTGCTTTTGGTTTGGCCACTTTAATTGGCCCTTTTCTGGGTGGGTTTATTGTGGAGACGTTGAGCTGGCGCTGGATTTTTTATATTAATGTGCCCATTGGCATATTTGCTTTGCTGGTTATTGGCACCGCCTTTCCCAAACCTCTACGTACGGCTGAATGGATTATGGATATCTGGGGAACCGTTTTGCTGATTACGGGATTAAGTGCGCTGGTGTTATTTGCCAGCGTGGCAGGTCCGATATTGGCCTGGAATTCTCCCGAATTATGGTTGATTTTGGCGATAGGCTTGGGTAGTTTCGCCGGATTTTTCATCTTTGAAAAACACCATCCTCAACCATTGCTGCCACTGTCTTTTTTTAACTTCCGGACGTTTACGCTAAGTGTCATCCTGTCTTTTTTTGTGGGTTTGGCCATGTTGGGTTCCATCAGTTTTTTACCCATTTATCTCCAGGATGTTCGCCATTTTTCACCCACCATGTCGGGACTCGAATTGTTATATCTTTTGGTCGGAATGTTGTCTATGTCCATTATGGCCGGGCGGCGGATCAGCCATAAACAGCGTTATCGAGAATTTCCCATTATCGGTGCGCTGCTGATCACGGTTTCTTTGGGTTGGCTTTCCAGGCTCGGTGAGCAGACCCCGATGTGGCATATCGACGCTGCCTTGGTGTTGTTGGGTCTTGGTCTTGGCATGACCATGCAGGTATTGGTGTTGTCCGCACAATTGGCGATTCCGCATAAAAATCTCGGAGTGGCTACTTCGACGGTTACCTTGTTTCGCTCCATGGGCGGAACCTTGGGCGTAGCTGCATTTGGCGCCGTTTTTTCCGGATTAATGGCCGGTGTGGCGTCATCTGCTGAACACGCTGCCATGATTGTTCAGACCTTGCGTACAGATTTTCTGATAGCTGCCAGTTTTAGTCTGGCGGCATTTGTCGGTGCCTGGTTTCTGGAAGACATGCAAATTCTTTTGAAAAAACGTCAGGATCGTTAAGTTCTATGTTAACCGGCGGCGGCTGTACTGGCTTTGGGTGCCTGTTCCCAAAGTGAGCGCAGCCTTTTGGTGAATCGTCCCTGGGGATAGTTGGCATGTAATATGGCCGCTGTGGTCCGTGCTTGCTGGTTCAAATCCAAATGCAGGTAGGATTTAGTTAAATAATAGAGCGCTTCTTGACGAGCCGGGCTGAGTTGATAATCAGTGATGACCCTGCTGCAGCGATTGGCGGAAGCCACATAAGCATCGCGAATATAATAAAACTTGCAGATATTCAGATTACGCTGGCCGAGAATGTCGATAATTTTGGCAATGTGTAGTCGGGCACTGACTGCGTATGGTGTCTTGGGAAAGGTTTTGGCCAGATAGGTGAACGTGTTTAATGCTTCATAGTCGGGAGTAGGGGTATATTCCGGACCCTCAATGCCTTCATATTCGGCAAGAGCCTTCAGATAATAAGCATAAACAACATGTGGATTTGCGGGATGTGCCTTGATAAAAGCCGAGGCCGCTGCCGCTGCCGCTTTGGAATCGCCAGACCGGTAATAAGCGTAGGCAGTATCCAGTTGGGACTGCTCTGAATAGGGGCCGTAGGGATATTCTGTCTGCAAATTTTCAAATTGCCGGATGGCTCGATCGTAATCGCCCCGATGCAGAGCTTCCTGGGCCGGTCTGAACATTTGCGCAACGGGTGCTACGTGTATGTGCTCGCCCTTTTTATCGGGTGTGCTGGCGCAACCGGACAAAGACAAGGTCATCAGCGCAGAAATAAAAAGAAATGAAGATAAGGTGGTTTTGTAATTACGAATGGTAAGCGGCGGCATCTCTGGTTCACTATTATTCAGGATCAACCAGTATGACGCCGACAATCTGCCAGAAGTTCCCCGGCTGCCTTAAATGGGTGCAGGCTCTTGGGCAGAAGCGGTTACCGGAACCATGGATTCAGCGGCATCAATGACGCCACGTTCGGTTTCGAGTACATCTCCCTTGGCGCGTTCCCGTTCTACCAGATTAATCAGACGCGCCACCTGAGCCGGTTTGACGGCCAGATATTCGGCAATGGCCTTCATGTCTTCTTTCAACTGTGCCTGAATGGAATTAATGCCTTCCCGGCGGTTGATGATGTCTTCAATGGCCTCACGGGCCTTGTGATCAAGTTCCAAAGTTTTCCTCTGCAAATGGTGGATGGTAGTCGCGCAGCAGTTTATCACGATCTCATATTTGTGGACGCTGATCTTGGGGCGTGACGGGATCTTGTGCGCTGGCCGGTAGATACTGCACTTGCTGGACTGCGACAGTTTCCATAACTGAGCTTGGGCCGGGCTGATAGTGCTTATCCTGATGGCCGAGCCAGACTCCGATGAATGCCCCGAAGACAATGATTCCCATGGTTTTGGTCCAGAGCTGCAGAGTAGAATGATGCGTAATCATGATAAGCCTCCTTACGGTTACTGTATATAAATACAGTAACCCGATAAAAAGGAAAATGCAAGCCTTTCTGATGACGCCAAGAACAACAGGCGAGGAACAACGGAGAAAAATGCACCCACGGCAACTGCTGTTTTTAGGATTATGGACTACAAACTTTTGAAGCAGTCGGTGCTGTGATCATTGACCATGCCGACAGCTTGCATATAGGCATACATGATGGTCGGACCGACGAAACGCATACCGCGTTTTTTGAGATCTTTGGATAGGTCATCCGATATTTCGTTACGGACGGGTACTTCAAGCATACTGCCGGGACGGTTGATCAGGGGTTGACCATCGACAAATCGCCAGACGTACGCATCAAAAGAGTCGAATTCTTTTTGAATGGTGAGGAAAATACGAGCGTTATCGCGTGCTGCATAGACTTTCAGGCGATTGCGGATAATTTCCGGGTTGTTTAAAAGCGTTTCCAGCTCTGTGTCCGGCATCCTGGCCACCACTTCAGGGTCAAAGTGGTGAAAAGCCTGACGATACGCTGCCCGCTTTTTGAGGATTGTGTACCAATTCAGCCCGGCCTGGCTGCCTTCCAGAATGAGCATTTCAAAAAGTTGCCGGTCATCATGGACGGGAACACCCCATTCCAGATCGTGATATTGCACATAATCTGCTTTGTCGAGAGGTACCCACGCACAGCGTTGCATACAAAAATCCGTTCGGGGAGAAACAAACAGCATCGTCTCCCGCCGAACGGTTCGCGTCAAATGCCTTTAATGAGCGGCGATTTGTGCGCTTACTTCCGCTTTCTGACCATTGATGTTCAGTACTTGCAACTGGTAAGGACCGGAACTGGTATTGATAAAGCCCGTACTGCTGACCGGCAGATGCAACATGGCTTCTGCACCCAGACCTGCCTTCAGGCCCAGAATTTTATCCGGAGCAATTTGCTGGTAGGCAAAATCATTGTGAATGTCTTTGGGGTTCAGGTGGGAAAGCTGCTTGCCATCCCAGGACTCCACAACTTTGCCATTATAATCCAGCAGACGGATGGCAATAATATGCGCCGGTACGGAAGCCGTTCCTGCATCAATATACATATGCACATCCACGCGACCATCGGGCAAAACCCGCACATCGGTCATTTTGACATGGTGGGCCTTCACGCCGGTAGGATCGCCATGGAAGGGGGTGATCACTGAGCCACGATAGTAAGAATAGGTGGCGACAATGAAAATAACCGCAATCCAGAACAGGGTCAGGGCCAGCTTTTTGAAAGCGCCGTCAGACAGGGGCAGGGGTAAGCTGCCTCCCAGCCAGCGAAACCAGCCTTTCTGGGCCAAGGCCGGATTGCGTTTCATCATCCAGTTGTCAATGGAGTATGCACCACCGCCAACGAGGAGCAGGGTGATGCCCATGCCGAAGTTGGATGCCGCCATGGTCCATTCATCAATACAGGTAGCCCCTTGCCATCCGAACATCAGCATCAGTGAGAAAGAAAGACCCAAGGTTAAAAAAGCCGCGAGGCGGGTCATGAAGCCGGATAACAACATCAATCCGGAAATGAGTTCAACCGCGCTGAAAATGATGACTCCCGCATACAACAGGACAAAGTGGTGTAGTAAAAAGGCTATCAGATGATTCAAGCCAAGAATCGCTCCCGGCATGGCGGTTTGAAACTTATAGGCCATCCAGTGTCCGGCCGGATTGATTTTCTGGGGGCCATAAATGAAGCGGCGGGAGCCACCACCCCAGTAAATCCAGCCCTGGACAAAACGCACGGCGAGCATGCCAATGGCCAGTATGCGCCACGAATGTTGCGTGGCTTGATCGGTTGCTGCAGATTTCATGGTCGTTGCCATTCTTGACTCCTGTTAAGCCTTGTTGGCGTTGAATTGCGGGTTGACGTCCTTGACCGGTACGGCGTTGATCCAGTCCCACGAGTTACCCAGGTACATGGTGCCTCCGACAATGGTGGGATTCACGATGCCGAAGCGACCCCCGACATGATATTCGTGAACCATCTGCCCCGTTTTAGGCTGAATGGCATAAATATCCGGTCCGGTAGAAATATAGAGCATATTTTCATAGTACGTCGGTGCACCACGTCCTGCTCCGGCAGGACCAGGATTGGGTACGTGCCAGGTCCAAGCCACTTTACCGGTATGCAGATTCATGGCCTCATAGGTCGAGGTGACAGGAGAACCGACATAAACCATCCCATCATGAATCATGGGAACCCCGCCCTTGAAGGCCGGAATCTTGGGGCCACGTCCCATATTGTTTGTCCACAGAACTTGTCCGGTATTGGCATTAAAAGCCCGAACCAGGGTTTCCATGGTGGGTTTGCCATCCACCATTTTGGGGTTGGCCACGGTGTCCATGACGACAATACCGTTATCGACAACGGGGGATACATCGCCCATGCCGGTGTTGACGGCACCGGGAATTTCACCCTTCCACAACACCTTGCCGTTATTGATATTCAGTGCATAAAGACCGGGGATGACGGACATGGAGACATAGACATGGTTTTTCCAGACTACGGGGCTGGACATGTTGGCTATGCCCCCTACATGGGTTTTCCAGATGGCCTTTCCGTCCGTAGAGTGAATCCGGTAAATATTACCGTCGCCGGTGCTGATGAAAAGCGAGTGGTCTGCATAGGCCGGGGTGGGCATGGCATCACCCTGGGTCTTGAAACTCCAGAGTAGCTTGCCATCTTTACGATCCAGGCAGAAAATCCCGTTATAGCTGATATCCTTTCCGCGTCCGGCCTGCTTGGGATGCTTGGAGTACTCCATGACATTGGCAAAATTGAAAGACACGCTACCCGCTGATAGATAGACCTTTTTGCCGACGACCAGAGGATTACCCATGAGGGTATTGGCTACCGGGCTGCTCCGCCAGATCAGCTTGCCAGTTTGAGCATTGACGGCATAAGCGAACATATCATCGCTTTCCGCATACACGACCCCTTTGACCACCGAAACGCCCAGAGCATTTCCATAAAACTGGGTTTGTACCGGGAGTGCTTCCTTGATGCCATCCACTTTTTCGCCGTAGGGATGGTTATCATTGAGCGGCCAGGCCCGGGCTTCAGGGAAATTCCAGCGGACGCCATCACGAATCCAACGGGGCGCGTTGTGCGCAACAGGGAATCCGGCATTGTGCTGAGGGTTTCCATAGGCGTGGGTCCACTCTGAAGGACCGACCTGATCATTGGCCTGTGGCGCATTTTGCGGTAAATATAGCGTCGCAAAGGGACTTTGGGGGTCCAGGGTATTGTTAATGGGATCCTGGGGAACCTGATTGGTCTGCGCCCAGGCGGTCCCGGAAATCAAGATGCTGACTGCTGACCATATGACTATCTTGCGGAATTTCATCACTTCTCCTCGCGCGTTGAAAATGTGAAGCAACCTCGTTGTAAATTCTCTCATGAGGTGTGCTGAATAATTAGAAAATTCTAATTTGTTAATGAATAATTCAGTATCATCATTGAGTTACTGAACCCTAAACCTCTCGATATAAGATATCAATAATATAAATGTAAAAAATTGAAACATGGTTACATATGATTACACTTGATATCTTAAAAATAATTTAACGATGGTGTTTTTTGTGAATTAAAAAAAGGGGTCTTCTTTTGAAGAAAATAGGCAAATAAAAAAGCATCACCTTCGGTGGATTAGAAGGTGATGCCATGACCGTTGAACAAAAGGGTCAGTGGGTTTATCAGCCTGCCAGGGCGAGCATTAACTGGTTGAGACGGGCCACAAAACCAGCAGGATCATCCAGTTGTCCGCCCTCGCTCAAAATCGCCTGATCCAGTAACAGAGATGACCACTCGGCAAAGCGTGACGCATCTTTTTCACTTTCTATGCGGGTTAACATAGGATGGGTAGGGTTGATTTCCAGGGTGGGCTTGGTACTGGGTACTTCGTGTCCAGCCTGCTTCAACAATTGCTGCATATACAGGGCCATGTCCCGTTCGCCCAGGACCATGCAAGCAGGAGAACTGGTCAGCCGGTGGGAAACCCGAACCGCTTCAACCCGATCACCCAGCGCATTTTTGATACGCTCCACCAGACCTTCTGCGGTTTTCTCGATTTCTTCCTGAGATTTGCGTTCTTCTTCGGTTTCAATGCTACCCAGATCAAGCGCGCCTTTGGCTACAGAACTCAGTGCCTTGCCTTCAAATTCATGCAGGTGGCTGGTCAACCATTCATCCACACGGTCACTGAGCAGTAATACTTCAATACCTTTTTTACGGAGAAGTTCCAGCTGCGGACTGTTTTTGGCAGCAATAAAAGTATCCGCAGTAATGTAATATATTTTGTCCTGACCTTCGCGCATACGGCCCATATAATCAGCCAGGGAAACATTCTGGGTTTCAGTGTCTGAATGGGTGCTCGCAAAACGTAATAATTTCGCGATTTGTTCGCGATTGGCAAAATCTTCACCAGGACCTTCTTTCAGTGCCCGTCCAAACTCATTCCAGAAGTTTTGATATTTTTCGGGTTCTTTTTCAGCCATTTCTTCCAAAAGGCCCAGTACCCGTTTGATGGAGCCCGAGCGCATCTGGTCAATGACCCGGTTGCCCTGAAGAATTTCGCGGGAAACATTCAGGGGGAGATCGCTGGAATCAATGACGCCGCGTACAAAGCGCAAATAACGGGGCAGAATCTGGTGTTCGGTATCGTCCATGATGAAAACGCGCTGCACGTAAAGCTTGATGCCGTGCGTTTGATTGGGTTCCCAAAGATCAAAAGGTGCCTTGCCGGGAATGTAGAGCAGAGAAGTATATTCGAGGCGACCTTCCACCCGGTTATGCGCCCAGGCCAGTGGATCAGCATAGTCATGGCTGACGTACTGATAAAATTCCTTGTATTCCGCATCACTGATTTCAGACTTGGAACGTTGCCAAAGTGCAGAGGCTTTATTGACGGTCTCCCAGCTATCGCCGGGCTTACCATCTTCGCCCGCTTTACGCATCAGAATGGGTAGGGGAATATGGTCTGAGTATTTGTTGATAATGCCGCGCAAGCGCCAGAGATTCAGCAGGTCCTGGCGTTCATCTTCGCGGATGTGCAGCACTATCTCGGTACCGCGCTCTGGTAAATCGACGGTTTCGAGGGTGTAGGCGCCTGTCCCATCGGACTCCCAGCGCACACCATGTTCTACTTCCATGCCGGCTCGACGGGTACTCAGTGTTACGCGGTCGGCGACAATAAAGGCAGAATAAAAACCGACGCCAAATTGCCCAATCAGTTTGGCATCCTTGCTTTGATCGCCACTCAGTCTCTCAAAAAATTCTTTGGTTCCCGACTTGGCAATGGTTCCAATATTGGCAATGACCTCGTCGCGGTTCATCCCGATGCCATTGTCGCGGACAGTTAAGGTGCCTTGTTCAGCATCAAAATCTACCTCCACTTTCAGTTCGCTGTCTCCCGCAACCAGACTGGGATCCGCCAAGGCTTCAAAGCGCAGTTTGTCACAGGCATCAGAGGCGTTGGAAATCAGTTCACGCAGAAAAATCTCTTTGTTTGAATACAGAGAATGAATCATCAGATGCATCAGCTGATTGATTTCAGTCTGAAATTGTAGAGTTTCCTTGTTGGTGGTCATTATCTCTCCTTCGTATAGACAAGTAGTCTGAGCAGCTATCATTTCAATAGACAGACTGGAAGTGGGGCCTGCTTCATCGAGAATCAAGAGTACTTATAGACTGTTCTGCCGGGGCCATGGACTTTACGCATTGAGCTTGCCGCCTCGACAGGCATAGGGCCATCCTCTAATATTGATGAAATCTCTCAACATTGTAGGTTGTTTATGTCAGATCCAGTCCTGTTGACGGCTATTGATGGATCACAAAATGCCTTGCTGGCGGCTGCTGTGGCGGCGCGGTTTTCACGTCTTCTTGGAGCACGTCTCGGGCTGGTGACTTCCCTGCATGTGACCAAGGATCCACTGGGTTTTGGCGGGGGACTGTTTTCCCGTGACCTGACGGATCGACTACTGGCAGAAGCCCGTCTTGAGGCGGAGAGTAATCTGCGCGCTGTTGCCGAACGTATCGAAGAACATTGTGATATTGGGCTGCCAGAATATTTTCTGCTGGAAGGGGATCCCGAACAGGAAATTCCGCATCTGGTCCAGAGTCTTCCGGAAACAATCATGGTGGTGGTAGGGCAGCGTGGTTTTGGCACGGAAAGTAAACCGCGAGGGTTACCCCATCTTCTGGGGGGACTCGGTGCAAAACTGAGTCTGGCATTGGCGGTTCCGGTATTGCTGGTGCCGCCTGATACGAACATCGATCAACTGTGTTCTGCGGTGTTTTGTTCCGATCCGTCGCAGGGAGACCGCTGAGTGGAATTGTTCCTGCCTATCGCGCATATGGACGTGAATATCTGGCTGATTGTCAGCTTTGGTTTGGCGGTGGGTTTCCTGTCAGGATTGACCGGAGTGGGTGGAGGTATTTTGATTACGCCTCTGCTGATTTTTATCGGGGTCCCGCCGCTGGTTGCCGTGGGTACCGGGGCGGCCCAGATTGTCGGTGGGTCGGCCATTGGCAGTTATGCACACTGGCGCATGGGTAATGTCGATATGCGCATGGCTTTTGTCCTGTTGGCAGGAAGCTGGACGGGGGGGCTGATCGGTGTACACATTGCCCGGATTCTGGAGGCGGGTGGCCACTTCGGTCTGGTGGTGACTTTTCTATATGTCATTTTGCTGGGTGTCATCGGTACTTCCATGTTGATTGAATCGCTGCTGGCTTTGCGTGGTCGGCATGGGCATGCATCCCAAAAAAACCGGACAAAAAATCAGTCCATTCTGCAGCGCCTTCCGGGACAAATGGATTTTCCGGTTTCAGGGCTGCGTCTTTCCTTTCTGACCCCGGTTTTACTGGGTTTTGGCGTGGGCTTGCTTACCGCGCTGATGGGGGTTGGAGGTGGTTTTGTGATGGTGCCCATCATGCTTTATGTATTGAAAATGCCCACCAAGGTGGTAGTAGGTACCTCATTGTTTCAATTGCTGTTTACCACGGCTGAAGTAGGTATTTTGCAGGCGGGAATGAATCATGCCGTAGACCCTTATCTGGCTCTGGCTTTGGTTTTAGGTTCTATTTTCGGCACGCAATTCGGGGCGCGGGCCGGAGCGCATATGAAGGGGGAACAGCTGCGTCTGGTGCTGGCCCTGGTGGTCGTGGGAGTGGCTATCAAGATGGGGTTGGGATTATTTATTGCGCCCGAACACATTTTCAGCATGGCGCGGGTTGTTTAGATGCTTTATCTGCGCCTGATGCTCATGCTGCTGACTATGGGTGCTGCCATGCTGGCCGAAGCGTCTACGCCCCTGGTGGTGGCTACCAGTACGGATAAGGTGAACGTGACCAGCCATTTTGTCGGGGAAAATCTGCTGGTGTATGGTGCCATCACGGGTCCGGGGCAGGTCATTGTCATAATGCGTTCGCCCGACAGCACTGAAGCCATGCAGCAAAAAACCCGAACCGGACCAATCTGGCTGAATGGTGCAAAGGTAACGGTGACCAGGGCTCCGGGTATCTGGCAGCGGCTTTCTTCGGCCCCGGTCAGGCACATTCTGCCTGATGATACCCTGCAGAAACTGGGATTAACCCTGTCTTCGCTGGTAGATAAAGCCCGTTTTGATCCCGAACCCGATCATTTGGATACCTGGCAAAGAGCCTTTCTGGATGAGAAAATTCGCTACCGCAATTACGTGGTGGATCCCGCTGGGGTCACTCTGAAGCAGGGGTTATTTTCGGCGAAAATCAGGCTGCCGGCGTCATTGCCTCTGGGTCATTATCAATTGCTGACTTATTTGGTCCGGCAGCAACAGGTGGTTGCAGTCCGCAAGCAGCAGATTGATGTCCGCCAGGTCGGTTTTCAAGCGTGGATTGCCCGTTTTGCCAGAGAGAACAGCTGGGTCTATGGCATTGTTCTGACTATTATTCTGGCAGGATTGGGCTTTGCTCTGGGTATCCTCATGCGTCGCCGTTCAGCTTAATGCTTCAGCCTAAAACGGCAACTGCCGTTTTTAGGGTCAGTTGTCTGCATGTTTTTGCGCCAGAAAAGCCACGCCATCCAGTACCTGATAAAAGTCGTGGGCGAAATAATCCGGCTGAATATCGTTGTAGGATTTGGCCCCCTGGTTGGAATCTACAAAAATGGTTTTCATCCCGGCCTGCTGCGCGCCATAAATATCCCGAAACATGTCGTTACCCACATAAATGGCCTGATGTGGCGCTACTTCGAGTTGTTCGGCAGCCATTTGAAATAATCGGGAATCAGGCTTGCGATATCCGTAATCACCGGAAATGATGCGAATGTCGAAATACTTTTTGATATTCAATGCGCGCATTTCGGGCAGAGCAAAACAGCGTTGGGCATCGGAAATGAGGGCAAGCTGGTACTGTTCCTGCAAGCTTTTGAGCGTTCTTTTGACGCCTTCATAACGTTCCAGGCGGGTTCTGGAAATGCCACGATGCAGCCGCGCCAGTTCCTTGGCCAATTTTTCCCTGCCATTCAGTGGCTTGCTGTTTTCCTGAATAAGAATGGTATGCCAGATGGCTTCTACATCAATTTCCGGATAGCGTTCGGTGGATTGGCGTTTGCGTTCTTTCATGACGGCGAAATAGCGTTCGCGCACTTCCCGACGATTCATGAAAACCCGGTGATAAGTCAGATAATGAGAAATTCCTCGATAAATTTCCTCCATGTCTTCATTGGTTTCTATGTTGATCAATGTGCCATACAAGTCAAAACAGACAGCGCGAATAGACATGAGATTACCTCCTTAGAACAGAGAGTGCAGCATGAACCAGAATTTGACTGTAACGCCAGTCCAACCAGGAATTACGGGCGATGCGTAACAAAGTCATGCCCATGTAAAAGGGAATTCTCCGGGTGATGGCTGCAAATGCCGCCTGTCGGTCGGGGAAATGGGTGCTGTATTCCCAGAGAAAATGACCGATGAAGGGCTCGGCCTGCTCACCATGATGGTTGTTGCGCAGGAAATGGTGTTTGATTTCACCGGCAATCATGCCCAGGTCGTAGACGCGGTCAGCGCGCTTCATGCGCTCGAAATCAATGGCAATAATGGTTCTGGGGTGCGCAAACAAAAAATTGGATGGAGTGGCATCGCCATGAATCAGAACCGCCTGATCGCTCCACATACAGGGAGACTTCTGCCACTGATCGCGAAATCCATAAACTTCGCGCATTTGTGTTTCGGTAATGCGGTGGCGACGCTGCAGACGCGCCACGATTTTATCAAAGTAGGGAAACTGGGTATGAAAGTGAACTGTCTCAGCGCCGGCCGTGTGGTTATGTAACTTGGCCAGAAACCAGGCGAGATCAGTGAGACGGGCATAAAGCAAATCTTCATGGTGTTCAGCAAGACTCTGACTCATAACACTCGATAATGATTGACCGGGACAATATTCTTCCACGACCAGACTATTCATGTGGCGGGCGATGCCAAAAGCCTGAGGAATATGAAAATGCTTATGATTAAGACCGATGTTGCGCAAATAATGCAGATTTTGCCATTCATTCCAGGCTCTTTCCCAGGCGTTTTGGGGATCTTTACCCGGACGCTGAAAAAATTTCCCGATCACCTTTTGCTGAGAATGAGTTTCTTCATACAGAAATACCTCATTGGAAGCAGGAAACTGAAATACCCGAAAATTGCGGACCTGATCATTTGGCAGTATTTGCGGATATACATCATCGCGTAAATAGGCAAAAAGTGGATCCTGAGGGTTCAGTCGTCCGAGATATTTCACAATATCTGCTCCATTCTGTTGCTCTTACAGTTCATGGCGGTGGCTCCTGAAGGGCGGGATGCAGCTCTATGTGTTCAATAGTCCAGCCTGGTTCCAGTCTTGCCAGGGTTGGGGCGATGTTGTCCATCATCTCACGACTCAGATCTTTCTGTACCGTCGGTGAATGTGAAACCTGATTCAAGTCTGGAAAGGCCATGAAGGGATTGGCAATCAGGCTCTCAAAATGGTTTTGGGCGTCATGTAGAGGCTGCCAGGGTCCGTGCCCGTGAAGAATGGCAACAGGATGAATGGTCAATGCTTTTTCAGAACCATCAGCACTGCGCACCATCACCCCGAAAGAACCCAAGTCCAGAGTTTTTTTCATCGGCCTGGGGATATTTGTTTTTTCGGGTACCGGTTTTTCAGGAGTTGGACTGACGGCTTGCGTGGATAGCGGAATATTGAGGGCAATGCCAATGACAATGGCTGTGCTTATCAGCGCGATAATGACCACCAGAATCCAGGTTTTTTTCCTGGAAGGGGCGGGTTTGCGTGGGGCCAATGTTCATCACTCCTTTGCGGAATACCCGGATGTTCCAGGCTATCAACTGATTTGTATCATGGTCTGCGGCCTGAGACCAAACCAGACAATACGACGTGCAGCCTAAAGTTGCTGAAAAGTCCCCGGGTCAACCGTAGTTTTTAGTTTTAAGCCTGTATTTATAGTTTCTTTTGGCCCCCCTCAATGATCTGCACGATGGGTATGACATGAAGGGCTATGAACAGTCCTGCGCTGTGTCTGGCTTGGGTAACTGAGACCAGTTACACTGATTCAGGATAATAGTCGCCAAAAAACACTCAGTGCGTGGAGAACCATGATTCCAGAAACTGCCGTTTTGTTACTGTTCGTGGTTGCCTCATTACTTTCGTTAATCGCCAACCGTTTACATTTACCTTATACCGTGGCCCTGGTGCTTGGCGGCCTGGCGTTGGGTGCGTTGCATCTTTTTCATACCCCGGTACTTACCCATGACCTCGTTTTCAACCTTTTTTTGCCCGGTTTGATTTTTGAGTCAGCCTATCATCTTTCTGCCAGTGCGATGTGGCGGGATCGTCTGGCCATTTTTGGTTTGGCTGTACCCGGTGTGTTCCTGTCTATGGTGGTTACTGCCTATGTATTTCTTTGGGCTTCTGAATACTTGCCGCACCTTTCCGGTGCTGTCATCCCTCTGGCCGTAGCCTTGGTGTTCGGTGCGGCTGTAGCCGCTACGGATCCAATTTCCGTAGTGGCCATTTTCCGCAAGTTGATGGCACCAGAACGGCTGACCTTCATGATTGAAAGCGAAAGTCTTCTCAATGATGGAACCGCCATAGTTTTTTTTAGTCTGTTTCTGACCCTTGCCGAGGGAAAATCCATCTCCATCACCCATCTGGGCATTGATTTTGTCAGTGAAGTTGGCGGAGGGGCGCTGCTGGGTTTGATCGTCGGCTGGCTCAGCTCGGAAATCATCAAACGTATTGGCGATGGAATGGTCGAAATCACCATCACTATTTTGGCCGCTTATGGCAGCTTTCTGCTGGCAACCCAGTTGGGTTACTCGGGTGTGATTGCCACAGTCGTCGCGGGACTGATATGTGGGAACTACGGGGCGCAAAAAGGCATGACGGCATCTGTCCGGATGGCTGTCAATACCTTCTGGGAATATATAGGTTTTGCACTAAATTCCCTGATTTTCCTGCTGGTCGGTTTGACCATTAATCTGCTGGATTTAATGCATATCTGGGCGCTTGTGCTGGCAGCCTATGTCGCTGTAACCATTGCCCGAGCTGCCGTGGTCTATGGTATGGGCGCGTTGTTGAGCCGGACCCGCGCAAAAATCCCTCTGAATTGGAATTTTGTACTGATGTGGGGAGGGATTCGTGGAGCCCTTTCTATGGTTTTGGCGCTCAGTCTGCCTGCTGGCCTTCCACACCGGGAGTTGCTCATTAATCTGGTGTTTGGAGTGGTATTATTAACAATCCTCGTGCAGGGATTAAGTATTTCTCCCTTGGCCAGAATGTTGAAGGTGCTGGGCAAAAGCGGGGCAGATCAAAATACGGAAATACAGCGCCTACGGATTTTTTTAGCAAAGTCTGATCTGCTTGAACTCAAAAAGCTGGGAGAGGAGGGGCTTCGGGATCAGCGCGCTCTGAATGTATTGAAAGTCGCCCTTGAAGAAGAGCAGAAAGAAGCTACAGAACAATTACGGCAACTGGACAAACCGGACAACAACATTATGCAAGGCGATTTTGTGCGCTTGTATCGTCGCATTCTCCTTGCCCGTAAGGAAAAAATAAATCAAGCACAGAGAGAAGGATTGTTGAATGAAATCAGTGCAGAACAATTACTTGTCGATATTGATGCGCAGTTGCTGGAAATAGCTTCTCAACCGGAAACAGTATTTGCGCGGATGTCTGTTGTGAAGGAGGAAAGCTCAGTTGCGTGAAGAGTTTTTCGCAATATCGGTAGACGCCCTGCTTATTGCTGCCGGCTATTGCGCCAGGCCAGCCAGAGCAGTGGGATCGCCCATAGGGCGGAAAAAGTATAAATCTGATTCAGTGAAATGAAATGTTGCAGTGGTCCCAGTCCGGTAGAGCCGATGCCTTCTCCAATCATCAGCGCTCCAACCAATAGTCCAGCCATTTGCGTGCCTTCCTTGCCGTGTGCGGCTACGCCGAAAGCCATGCTGTAGGGGTAGTATATACCGCAAGCCGCACCGGCGAGGGCAAATGCCAGTAACAGCGCCGTTGCACTGAGCAGATGGGGGATGATGATAAAGCAGGCTGCCATACCGATAGGCGCCAGGCGATAAACCCAGCGTCGGGAAAGAAAGCGGTCGGGAATACTGCCCAAAATGAACCGGGCAACGGTCATGCCTCCCCAGAACAGTGACAGGGCCAGGGCGCCGGTCGCGGCGGGAAGATGGCGGTCGACACTGACCAAAACATTGGCCCAGCTGCCAAAGCTGCCTTCACAGATCGCATAAATCACTACTGCAAAAGCGAAGGGCATCATGGAGCGTCTCCAGGCACGTAAGCCGCCCAGTTCGTGCGTATCTGTATCCTCCGCGAGTGGAAATAAGAGTAGAACGAACCAAAGCAAGAGAATGAGGGCAGGCCAGGCCACCCAGCTCAACCAGCTTTGTGCGCCAGTCAGAATCATGGGCGATACGGCAGTTGCTCCGCCAATGACGGCATTCAGAATGGTGACGGCCGCCGCCGCAGCACCCGCAAAAAGCAGGGACGCAGCCCGATTGATGGCGGCATTGGTCAAGCCGAACCCGATGCCGAGCATCAGTGTTTCAGCCAGCAGCAACAGGACAACGAACAGCCCGGAACTGAAAAAAGCCGCTACGAGTAAAGCCATGGCAACGACATTGATAAGAGCTCCCAAACGAAACAGCCCCTTGCTGCCCAGGCGTTTATGAATGGCTCCCGCACTCAAAGCCGCCAATATGGCGCCGATGATTTCCGGAAAATACAACATGCCGTAAGTAGCATTACTCATATCGTAAGGTGCGCTGCGCAGGGTGGTACCCAGTGCTGGAATCAGCACAAAAGCAGCTCCCTGCAAAAAACCGGCAATATAAACGGCACTGAGACCGCGTTTCACAGGGCGCCTTTGGCATGCTGAATAATATGCGCGCTGACGCGCAAGGCATTGGCCATGATGGTCAGCGAGGGATTGATCGCACTAATCGAGGGCATAAAGCTGGCATCCACCACATACAAATTGTCCAGATCATGGGCCTTGCAATGAGGATCAAGAACATTGTCGGCAGGATCTTCGCCAAAGCGGCAGGTTCCGACCTGATGGGCGGTGGCAGAAATATCCATGGCCTGAAAAAATACGCCCATGAACCCGGCCTTATGCAGAATCTCCCGCCATTTCTGGCAGAGGCGGCGATGACTTTCGCGGTTTTTGGGGTTCCAGGCCAGACAAATGTTGCCATCGGTATCCAGAGTCACCCGGTTGTCGGGATCAGGCAGGTCTTCGGTGGTCAGCCACCAATCTACGGAATGACTGGCCGTCCAGGCGCTGATGGGAATCGGCATGAGCGGCCGCTGCGCATGGAGCAGGGCCGGTGTGACCTTTCCCAGCCCCTGAATATGCCCCAGTGGATAAGGATAGTCCGGGTCTCCGGAGTCTTCATAAAAATCGTTCAAAGCCAGGGTTTTCTGAAAAATGCTGCGATTTTCCCGACCCGGTTTAATAGCCATGCAGGCGCTATTGAGATGGCACATATAATTGCGCCCAACCTGATCACTATGGTTAGCCAGTCCGGAAGGATATTTTTCCGATGCAGAAGCCAGCAGGAGAGCCGCACTATTGACCGCTCCTGCAGCCAAAACCACCAGCCGGGCCGTAAAGCTTCCCTGATCAGTCTCGACAGATTCCACCGTTTTGCCATTTTTACCATGGATCAGACGGCGCACCCGATGGCCGGTCAGCATCCGGACATTACTGTGTTGCAATGCGGGGCGGACACCGCACACTTCCGCATCACCCTTGGCATGGAGCATACAGGGAAAGCCATCACAAGTCGGGCAGCGCACGCAGGGGCTTTGTTCAGGTTCATCGGCCAAACGGTGGAGTGCCAGGGGCAGGGGAAAGGGGTGATAGCCCATCTCGCGCAGAGCCTTATCCACCAAAGCGATATCTTCATCATGGGGAAACGGGGGGTAGGGATAAGCTTTGCGGGGGGCTTCAGTAGGATCGGCACCGGCCTCGCCGTGCGTGAAATACCAGGATTCGGCCTCATCATAAAAGGGTGCCAGATCATTATACGTGATGGGCCAGGCTCGGGTATCGCCACCCTGATGCTGGCGAAGCGCAAAATCCTTGGCGCGGCGACGCAAAACGGCTGCCCCGTAAAACTTGGTGTTGCCGCCGACATGATAGCCGGTGACCGGTGAGAAGGCTTTGCCGTCCTGATCATGCCACTGTTCATCGGTATGATAGCGGTGTTCGCCGAAAACTGTCTGGGGATCCCAGTTTCCCCATTCACGGGGTAAATAATCGCCGCGTTCAAGAATCAGAATTTGTAAACCAGAGTCCGCCAGGGCACGGGCCAGTGTTCCGCCACCCGCACCGCTGCCGATAATAATGACATCGGCATCCATAGTGTCATCCTCCGTGGCGGAAATCCGGATAAATCAACATGCCCCCATCTACAGCAAGGGTCGTGCCGGTGATGTAACTGGCGAGATCACTCGCCAGAAAAGCCACGACATTACCAATTTCCCGGGGCTTGCCGAGGCGACCCATGGAGATTTTTTTGTCGAGATCTTTCAACGACTGAGGATCGCTCCACACCGATTCGTTGATGGGTGTTTGAATGGCACCCGGGGCAAGGGCCACCACGCGAATGCCTTTGTCTGCGGTTTCCTGGGCCAGGGTTTTGGTGAACATGGATAATCCCGCCTTGGCGCTGGTGTAGGCACTATAGCCTTCCCAGGGAATGAATTCGTGCACCGAAGTAATATTGATGATGACACCGCCCTGGAGTTTTTCCATGCGCGGAATGGCTGCCCGGGCACAATAATAAGGACCGAGCAGATCAACGCTCAGTACTTTCTCCCAGATTTGCGGGTCATCATCTCCCACCAGGGCACGCGGCCCGTCCATACCAGCATTGTTGACCAGAATATCCAGGCCCCCAAAAGCCTGCTCGATTTGCTGTACCAGTTTTTCCACTGCGGCCGGATCAGAGATGTCTGCCTGGAATGATTGCGCTTTGCCGCCTGCCTTGCTGATGCTGTCGACTACGGCATCGGCCTCATCCTTGCCCTTGCGATAATGGACCGCCACTTCTGCGCCCGCTGCCGCCAGGGTTTCCGCAATAGCCCGTCCCAATCCACCACTGGCACCCGTGACTAAGGCCCGTCGTCCCTGCAAATCAAGATGAATCATGCCAAAGCTCCTGTAATATCCAGATGAAAATTTTCTCCGATCCAGTCTCCGCTTTCCTGCCAACGGATGGTGAACTGAACACTTTCTCCCTCGCTTAACGGTTTCAGGGGCAAAATTGCTACATGACCCAGTTCCCAGTCTTCCGAGTGGAGATCCTGCACATCCTGCCAGCCATTAATACCCCAATGAACCGTAAAGGGGGCGCGAAGCAGCACACGTAACTCCTGACCTGCCGGTAATTGCCGAGGCCTTTGCCGCAAGCGCCAAAGGCGGTAGTCAATATCCGGTTTTTTCCCTTGATAGCGTTTCCAGGTGGCTGCAGGCCGGTCTACGGGCTCCCCTTTTATGAAGCTGTGACACAGTTTGATATATTCACCGTGGGCCCAGACCAGTGGCATGGCGGAACCACTGGGGTGGCCCGGTTCCAGACCTTTTTCCGGAATCGGGTCGGCTTCCCAGATTTGTTCGGGGAGTAGGCCGCCTTTCCCGGTCATGGCGGCCATGGCTTCAATGTAGGGCAGGGCGCTTTCTCCAGCGGCCAGCGCGTAATGGCCGCGCTCTCCAACCAGCAATGGCCAGCCACGACCAATTCCGGTGCCATCAAAAGGGCTGCCATCCTGGTGTTCTCCGTAGCCATCCCCATTATAACGATGCCATACCGGACCACTGGGGGTGTCGGTTTTGAGCAGGGCATCCATCACCCTGACGGAGGCAACAATGTGAGGATCTGCAGCGCTGCGCAGTCCATAACGCACCAGTTGCAGAAAATCATTGGCTACCTGCTCGCTGGCGGGAAGATGCGGATCATGCGCCCGATTTTTGATCAACACCCATTCATCCTTGGCGCCATCCTGAACCAGCACATCTTCCGGCGTAATTCGCACAAAATAACCGGGTACCTGATGCTGTTTGGCCAGATCCGTATCCTTGACAAAGGTCCAGTCTTCCAGTCGTGCATTCCAGTAGTCCGCCAGCATCAGTGCACATTCAGCGGTTTTACCGCCCAGTAATTCGGCACCCTCTACCAGCGCTGCAATGGCGACTGCCAGCGTAAAAGTATTGACGCCGCCATCTTCTTCCCAGCGATCCTGTCCGGTTACCGGGCCTTCGTGGGCAATAAAGTGCAGGGCACGCTGGACCATATCGGCTACGGCAATGTCTTCCAGGGCGTTATGCTGGCGGAGCAGCGCGGCCAGTAAAACGGGAAACCCGGTTTCATCCAGTTGAACACCTTGCCAAAATGGTTTGCCACCGAGCCACTGGTTTTGCAACCAATGACCATCAGCCTGCTGGGTGCTGATGAGATAAGTCAGCACCTGTCGGGCTTCTTGGGTAGCCCCCATGGCGACCAGGGCTCCGGCGCTTTCGACCAGGTCCCGGGACCAGACCAGATGATAGCCGCCGCGACTGGTACTGGCTTCACCCCAAGGCACCGAAAGGCTGGCGACCAGCGCGCCGGGAAAAGTCCGGTCTTCATGGACCTTCAGAATATTTTTGGAACGGGCATAAAGAGTTTTGGCCGTATTGGGAAGTTTGCTGGCGAAATTGCGGGGGCGGGGATGCTTTTTGTGCCAGGCCTGCCACAAATCCGTATAACTGGATGACGTGGCCTGGAAACCATTCGCCAGCGCGCTCCAGGCATTGGTCGCGGCGGCTTCTTTGCTGGAGCCCAGTCCTAAAGCCAGAGTACCCTGACGGGGCATTTGTCCGGCTAGGGCAACTTCACCGGGTCCGGCTTCCCCGTATTCCCAGAGCATGCGTCCATGCTCATGAAAATCCTGCCACAAGTCGCTGGCGCCGACTTCCCCAACGCTGCAGCGTTCCAGCGCCGCGTAACCGGCGGCATTCCGGCAGGCGAGAGCCAGTCCGAACGGACCCTGTTCTGCCCACAGTACCTTGCGACCTTCCCAGTTACCGACCCAGGCCCGATTGTTTTCGGCATCTTCCCCGAGTCGCGCTGAACACAACAGATAGGGGCGGAGACTGGAATCTCCTTCCAGCTGAAAATCGATGAGCAGCACATCACGGTCAGGATCGGCACAGACCTTGATAGTAAAGTCAAAACGCGCGTGATGATGGCGGATGATCGGTAGCGGTACCTGCGGATCATCCAGTTCCAGAGCCGGCTCTGGCAGGGTTTTCAGTTCCTGCCAAAAGCCTTGATCATCGGCAATGATAAATCCGAGATCACGCACCTGCGGAATATCAATGCGCGGATAAAACACTTCGGTAATGATGCCGCTGCCGGTGGTGAACCACAGCTTGCTGGTGCCCAGTGCTGTCCCTACACAGGACTTCTGGGCGGTAGACCATACCGGATGACGCCATTGTGCTGCCGGTGCCTTACTGACTGATTCCATTTAATCACTCCTGGATGGATGAATGTCTGCGGATTTCTAGTACCGGCTGGTGTTTTCCTAAAAACGGCAGTTGCCGTGGGTGCTTTGCAGCGACTTTTGTTTTGAGCCGTTGTTGTTCTTGGCGAAATCCTGCACCCGTCAGGAGATCTGTCTGAGCCCGCAGGGCGAGTTCTCTCCTGATAGCAAAAAGCACCCACGGCAATTGCCGTTTTTAGGTTCAATGATCAAAATGCGTTGTTCCTCCGGTACCACCCCCTGAAACAATAAAAAGATTAATCTTTGTGCTTGGGCAGAACACCCGCTTTTTCGAGATAAACGGGCAATACAGCCACCACGCGCATACCCCGTTGAACATCGGGATCCTTGAGCATGTGATACAGACCGGATAGTCCTCCGGCTTTGCCGGTGGCCTCATGTTCGGCAGCATCCGCAAGGGCGGCAGCCATTAATTTTCCGCTTTGCATCAGGCTCGCGGCGGAATTGACCAGCGGATTGCCTTGGCTTTTCTGCACGAGTTGCCCCAGTAAGCTTTCCAGATCAATAGTTTCAGCAAAAAGACCGATCTGACGACTGAGGTCTGCAACGCGATGCAGGTTGCCGTCATCCTGCATCTGTTTCAGCAGGCGCAAAGCCTCGACAATGGTGGTATCAGCTGAGGTTTCCTGCCAGATATCACCCAGTTCCTTGATTTTGGCCACCACAGCACTACCTGCGGGCCCCTGAAGAAAGTCCATAACGGCATTTATTTTCGGGATGATTTCGCCAAACATCTGCAGGGCAGATAACCATTCCGCCAAAGGCATTTCATGGAGTTTACTCAGCAGACCGGGGATGAAAGGCTTCATTAATGCTATGCTTTCGGTCACAAAAGCGGCATTTTCACGAATGAGTGACAAAAGACCGCTTTCACGCAGGACTTTAAGCGTATCAAGCAACTCTTCAATGCTACCTTCCAGATCATAGCGTTCATTCCATGTGCCGGCTTTGAGCGCCAGGTCCATGGGCAGGTTTCCTGCCGGGCTACCCATAAAGCTTTCGCTACCATGGGCAAGGTCGCCCAAGCGGGCAAGACCTGCCCATTGTTCTGGTGTGAGTTGAGGGGTGAAAGATTCTTGTGCTGCCATAATGCATCTCCCTTGATTCATATCATGCCAATAGTAAAAGAGGGCCTCGCGGCCCTCGTTTTTCAGGCTGCGAAGAGTTTTTCGGCCAGTAATTTAGAAGCATCAAGCCCCCATTCCGGCATTTTACCTTTCGTCTTGAAGAAGAGATTTTTGTACTGCATTTTCAGCAAGAAGGGCATATGGCCCATTTTCAGAACCTGATCAGGACCACCAAACCAGCTGTTGGAACGAATATAAAAGGCCTGATTATTCCCCATGTCACCAATACAATAGACTACGGGTTCCAGAGGCTTGTCGGCTTCCGCCGGAGCCATTTTCCCCAGATCCTTGGCGATTTGCTTGGCGACAATTTCGCTTTGGGCGTGACCAATTCCGCCCAGCTTCGGCACCGTAATGGCAGCCGCGTCACCCGCTGCAAACACATTGGGATACTTGGGATTACGCATGGTCACATCGGTTACCACAAAGCCTTCATTATCACTGATGGGCAGTCCCTTCATGAAATCATGGGGAACCCAGTCCGGGAAAACCAGTTTCAATTCGGCTTCAATGTTTTTACCGCTGGCCAGTTCAATACCGTCCTTGGTTATCCGGGTAATATCTTTGGCTTCATTAACATAATTAAAACCCATGCCCCCGGCGATTTCGAGAAGCTTGCCCACTACTTTTTCACCAGCATCTTCAGCAATCAGGGAAGCTGGGGTAAACACCGTGACTTTATCAGGACCACCCTTGCCATGCTGACCTAACCAGGTAGCCATGGACAACATGGTTTCGACGGGCGGACCTTCACAGGCGGCTTCGGCAGTGGGAAAAGCATGACCACCATATAACTTGATGTCTTTGGTCCCATCGCCTTGATGGAAACGGGCAGAACCAATGGCTACCGGGCCACCTTTGTATTCATGGGCCAGGAAGTGACGCAATTTGTTACCGTAGTAAAAATCGCTGACCGTATGGCCGTGTTCGGCAAAACCTTCGATTTTATCATAGGCCAAACGATTACCTACGGCGACAACCAGATAGTCATAAGACATGCTTTCGGGCGCAGCACCGGGACGCTCGTTCGGTACAAAATCCACACGCTTGGCATCCGGATCAATGGCTTTGATTTCGGCCTGAATAAAACCAATATCATCTTCATCCAAAGTGCTCGGGATATCCATCGCCAGGGTTTTACTGGGATCGCGTCCCTCAAATACTTCGGCGGGCACATTAGGCACAAATAACAAGAAATTCTTACGATCAATAACGGTGATACGCACCGACTCTCCACACAGTTCACGCACTTTTTGTGCTGAAGCGAGACCGGCAAAATTACCACCAAGAACGACAACATGAGGCTTCATAGGTGTTCCCTCCGTTTTTTCGTCGTGAAATTGCAATAATCAACATCCAAATTGAATGAATGTCTCCTTATTGAGAGTAGTAGATAATCTCAAAAGTTCAACTAAAAACTTTTTGGATGGTTTTCCGGTTAATTATATTAATACGGTTTTATATTTTTATTGGATTATAAATTATAAGATTTTGCCAGATTATTTTTCTTCAGTTTCTCGAAAATATCCAGGGCCTGCTGTCTGGCTTCATGATGATCAATCAGCCGTTTAGGATAATTGCCTCCCAGAACCACCCCTGCCTTTTTAAGAAGGTCCTGATCTGCCGCCCAGGGCTGGTGAATAAAGCGATCGGGCAGAGCGGATAATTCCGGAATCCAACGGCGCAGATATTTTCCTTCGGGATCAAATTTTTCTCCCTGTAATACCGGGTTGAAAATCCGGAAATAGGGAGCTGCATCTGCGCCCGAACCGGCAACCCATTGCCAGGAGGCGCTGTTATTAGCCAGATCCGCATCTACCAGGGTATCCCAAAACCAGGCTTCTCCGTCTTGCCAGGAAACCAGAAGGTCCTTGATAAGAAAGCTTGCGCAAATCATCCGGACCCGATTATGCATCCAGCCACTCTGCCAAAGTTCGCGCATACCTGCATCGACAATCGGATAACCCGTTTGTCCAGACTGCCAACGTTCCAGCAAAAGCGTATCTTTTTGCCAAGGAAAATCGGCAAATTCCGGACGCAGTGGGGTATCCGGCAACTGCGGAAAATGAAACAGTAAATGCCAGGAAAACTCGCGCCAGCCCAGTTCCCGCAAAAAATGCTCCCCTTCATCCGTAAGCTCAGGATGTTGACGCAAGTGAAAACGCGTTTCCTGCCATATCTGACGAGGACTGATTTCACCATGACTCAGGTGCGGAGAAAGTCGGGATACGGAATTTTGGGCAGGAAAATTCCGCCCCTCACTGTAGTTCACCAGTGATTCATCCAAAAATTGCTGAAGTCTGTTTTTGGCGCCGGTTTCACCGGGGGCCCAGAATTCCGAAAAGCGTTTAGCCCAATTGGGCTTTTGTGGAAGCAGATGCCACTCTGCCAGAGTTTCAGTTACCAGGTCTTGGGTCAGTTGATGCGGTAAAGCCGAAAAATCGGGTTCTGGTAATGCTGGTGCAATGCTGAAGCGAGCCAGGAGGCTTTTCCAGAAAGGTGTAAAAACCTTATAAGGTTTCTCGTCATGATGATGCAGCCAGGGTTCAACCAGGCAATCACCCGTAAAAGAGCGCACAGCAATACCCTGGCTGCGCAACTCGGCCTTGATGGCGGTATCCTGAGCTATTCCAGCAGGATCATAGCGGCGATTCCAGAAAACCGCTCGCGCCGAAGTTTCAGCAATGATTTCCTGCAAAATCTGCAGAGGCTTCCCGCGTCTGAGTATTAAAGGCAAACCATACCGGGCAAGAGATTCCTGTAATTGTTGCAGACTATGATGCCGCCACCAGAGCTCGGCAGTGCCAGCCTGCTCATCCGCATCAAGAATATACAGCGGTATGACTACCCCCTCCTGGGAGGCTTCCCACAAGGCCGGATGATCAGCGAGACGAAGATCCCGGCGCAACCAGACAATCGTAATGGTCATCCTGTAGCCCCATAGAGTAGATAAACCAAGCCGCTAACCAGCAGATAAATTATCGTCTGCTGCAAGCGGCGTTCCTCAGAAAAGGTTCTTGATGGTATCCATCAATTTACTCCCCGTATCCGTTCCTGCACCGCTACTGGTTGAAGCCGTGGAAGAAGTGGGCGCAATGGGGGGGTAACCCGCCAGATAATCACTGACACCAATGACGTTGCTGCCGCCACTGATAGTGGGCCCGGTGACCGAAGGAGGACGGAAAAAGCCCGTCGCCGGATATCCCGCCATAGCGGTACGCATGAAGTGAATCCAGATCGGCAATGCTTCACGTGCCCCGGCTGCCCAGCGTCCCATGGTATGGTTGTCGTCATAACCCACCCAGACGCTGGTGGTCATGCGTGGACTGAACCCATTGAACCAGGCGTTGTTTTCATTGTTGGTGGTACCGGTTTTGCCGGCAATATCATTACGTCCGAGGCTTTGCGCTGCCACACCCGTACCAATTTTAATGACCTGCTGCATCATTTGCGTCATCAAATAGGCGACGCCTGGCGGTATGGCTGTCTGTTGGGGTGGGGGAGCATAACCCATGGGGCAGTTCAGCAAGGAAATCTGGGTTCCCCGACCATTGACGATTTTGGTAATAAGATAAGGGTGGGGTAGAAAACCACCGCTGGAAAATACCGAATAGGCTCTGGCCATTTGCAGCGGGCTGTAATCTCCGGCACCCAGGACCATGGAAGGTACCTCTGGAACCTGCTTGGCAGGAAATCCAAAGCGCTGCACATACTGGGCGGCGTAAGGTATGCCAATATCCATCAAAATGCGGACACTGGGCACGTTGTGGGAGTACGCCAGATTGGACCATACCGGTATGGGCGTGTTCGAGAACTGCTTGCTGTAGTTGGTCGGCGCATAAACCTGCCCATCGGGCAGGGTGATGGACAGAGGGGTATCCGGTATGGGGGTCTGGGGCGTCATGTAAGTGCTTTGACCGGATGCTAGCAGTGCCGGTGCATCCATGGCTGCTGCATAGACAAAAGGTTTGAAGCCTGAGCCGGGTTGCCGATAGGCAAATACCGCACGATTGAAGTGGCTGAGTTCGTAGCTGAACCCGCCCACCATCGCGTGAATAGCGCCGTTGCGGCTATCGAGACTGACCAGCGCGCCCTGTACCTTTGGAATCTGGGTAAGCTGCCATCCCGGATCCTTTCCAGCGGAAGACCAGACATTGGCACCCCATTCCTGCCCGGCACCAGCGGTCATCGCATGAACGTAGGGACGCAGCCAGATCAGGTCGCCACTATGTAAAACACTATCGACCTGACTGGGCAGGGGACTGTTGAAACGCAGACGGGCCCAGCGCACATCACGCAGGGTCATGTTGATGTTTTTCTTGCCCTCCAGTGAAACCGTAGCCGTTTTGCTATTGGCAGTGATGACTACCCCCCATTTCAGGTTGGCCGGGTCATGAGGCGGGAGGGCATCGGGACGCTTTCCGGTAAGGGCCGTTTGCAGGGCATCGCCACTCAAACGGGCAACAGGCCCACGATAGATTTTCGGGTCCATGCTGGAAAGTCCCATATCGTAGTTTTCCAGTCCTACGGCTACGGCTTCGTTGGCGGCAATCTGGTCTTTGGGAATGATGCTGGTGTAGACCTTGAGTCCTGAGCGATAGGTGAAATCACTGCCAAATTGCTGGGTCAGCCAGCTTGCGATCCAGTCGGTGACGTAAGGAGCACTATCCGAAGCCTGGGCATGGAAACGGGATAGAACAGGTTCAGCATTGGCCTTGGCGGCTTCAGCCCTGGTAATATAACCGCGATTTACCAGACGTTTCAGAACATAAGCGCGGCGTTTTTTGGCAAGATCCGGATTCATGACTGGATTCAGTACCGAGGGTGCTGGCGGGAGTCCGGCAATGGTGGCCATTTCCCCCAATGTCAGTTGTTCGACACTCTTGCCGTAATACGTGCGGGCGGCAGCCTGAACGCCGTAGGCCCCCTGACCCAGATAAATTTTATTGAGATACAGTTCCAGTATCTGTTTGTGACTGAAGTGGTCCGCCAGTTTGTAAGCCAGTAAAATTTCCGCAATTTTACGGGTGATGGTTTTTTGTGGTGTAAGGTAAAAATTACGGGCAACCTGCTCGGGGATGGTGCTGGCCCCCTGTACAGGAGACATATGGATCAGGTCGACCAGCGCCGCACGTATGATGCCCGGATAGCTGACCGGATAGTACAGTGGATTATTACTGTAAAAACGGGCGTTCTCTGCAGATATGAAAGATTCCTGCAATTTGACCGGAATCTGGTCAATCGGCAGGGCATAGCGCATTTGCGGACCGACTTCCTGGAGCAACGACCCGTCCGCCGCATAAATCCGCAGAGGTTCATCGGGATGCCATTCTTTCAGCTCATGAACGGGCGGCAGGGTTTCCCAGATGCGATACACATAAATGCTGATCCCAATGAAAATATTGATGATGATCAGCGCGATGATCAACAAAATCCAGCGTCCATAACGAGGACGTTTGGGTGCCTTGCCACGCGCACGGGGGCTGCCAGTTTGAGCCATGCTATTTCTTCCATTTCCTGAATGCTTGGCAAAAGAGAGAGGAGACTGCCTTTTACCAAGTATCCTGTTGCCGTTTTGTCATTGCGAGACGGCTTATGGCGCAATACTATACCACCATGAATCTAAAGAGTCGCTTCGCCCCTAGCCCCACCGGCTATCTTCATCTGGGAAACGCCCGCACCGCCTTGTTTGCCTGGTTGGCAGCACGGGCTGTTGCGGGCCGTTTTGTTCTGCGGCTGGAAGATACGGACCAGTCCCGCTCACCGCAAATGTATGAAAAAGCCCTGCTGGAAGACCTGCGCTGGCTGGGTCTGAACTGGGATGAAGGCCCCGAAATAGGCGGCCCGGTGGGTCCTTACCGGCAGATGGAACGCCTGGATATTTATCATCAATACTACGAAACTCTACTGTTAGCGGGGCAGGCCTACCCCTGCTATTGCAGTGCCGAGGATCTGGCCGCAGAACGGGCGGTGCAACGGGCCTCCGGCAAGGCACCGCGCTATGGCGGACGGTGCCGGCATCTGAGTGTGGAGCAGCGCCGCGATCTTGAAGTCAGGGGTATTCAGCCGGTGTTGCGCTATCGGGTACCCGACTCGGGAATGTTGACCGTACCCGACCGGGTCTGGGGTGAGCGCAGCTATGCCCTGGCTGATCTGGGTGATTTTGTCATTCGCCGCAGTGATGGCAGTCCGGCCTTTTTCTTCGCCAATGCGCTGGATGACGCCCTGATGGGGGTGAATCTGGTGTTGCGCGGAGAGGATCATCTCAGCAATACCCCGCGTCAGATTCTGATTTTGCAGGCGTTGGATTTGCCCGTTCCCGAATATGCCCATCTGCCCCTTCTGCTGGGTAGTGATGGTCAGCCTTTATCCAAACGTCACGGCGCGGCCAGTTTGCGTGATTTGCAAATTCAGGGTTATCGACCGGAGGCTGCGCGCAATTATCTGGCCCGTCTCGGTCATCATTATGCGGAAAATGACTTGCTGGATGATCAGACGCTGGCTGCGGGCTTTTCGGTGGAAAAAATAAGTCGTGCGCCGGGGCATTTTGATGACGTTCAGCTTCAGCATTGGCAGCGTCTGGCTCTGCAGGCGTTGAGCGACGCACAGCTCTGGGAGTGGCTGCTCGCTGCCAATTCATCCAATATTGAAAATCGTTTATTGGAAAAAATGTTGAAGGCTGTTAGTGAAGATGAAAATCTGCAAACACAGTTTGTCGCCGCAGTGCGCGCCAACGTGCTGTTTCCCGAAGACGCCGTGGATTGGCTAATACGTTGTTTCGCCGATGAGGCATTCGCTGCCTTGGAAAAAGAGGACGCAGCACTTGCCGCCCTTGCGGAAACGCCTGCGGAATTCTGGCCTTTGGCTGCGATGCTCCTCCAGCAGTCAGCCGGAGATTACCGGATTTGGACCAAAACCCTGCAGCAGGAAAGCGGATTAAAAGGAAAATCTTTGTTTATGCCCCTGCGGGCAGCCTTGACAGGACGCAGTCATGGTCCCGAACTGGCAGCCCTCCTGCCTTTAATCGGTATGGAGCGCGCGCAACAGCGCCTGCTTACTGCCGCCAGCGTATTATCTGAAGTGAGAAAGTAATGTCGCCATCCCTGCCATCTATTACTCTTTACGACACCCTGCAGCGTGACAAGACCATTCTGGAACCGGCAACGCCGGGGCAGGTGGGTATTTATGTTTGTGGCATGACAGTCTATGACTACTGTCATCTGGGTCACGCCCGGGTCATGGTCACTTTTGATACGGTGGTGCGTTATATGCGGGCACGGGGCATGAAAGTGACCTATGTTCGTAATATTACCGATATTGACGACAAGATTATCCGTCGTGCGCTGGAGCAGGGCGAGTCTATTCAGGCGCTGACCGCGCGTTTCATTGAGGCCATGCACGTCGATGAAGCCGCCTTGCTCTGCCAGAAACCGGACCTGGAGCCGCGTGCTACGGAGCATGTAGGCGCCATGCAAAACATGATTGCCGAGTTGATTGAACGGGGACATGCCTATGCAGCTGCCAACGGCGATGTGTATTACGCCGTGCGCAGTTTCCCTGACTATGGCAAGCTTTCGGGTAAATCCATAGATGAACTCAATTCGGGTGCGCGCGTGGAGTTGGGCGAGGATAAACGCGATCCCCTGGATTTTGCCCTCTGGAAAGCGGCCAAGCCCGATGAACCCTCCTGGTCTTCACCCTGGGGTGAAGGTCGGCCCGGCTGGCATATAGAGTGTTCGGCCATGTCTGCAGATGCCTTGGGCTGCACTTTTGACATTCATGGTGGCGGCGCCGATTTGCAGTTTCCGCACCATGAAAATGAAATTGCCCAATCCCAGGGGGCAGGGTGCGCCTTCGCCCACTACTGGATGCATAACGGCTTTGTGCGCATCAATGACGAAAAAATGTCCAAGTCCTTGAATAATTTTTTAACGGTGCGCGAGCTTCTGCCTCTTTTTTCAGGCGAAGTACTGCGCTTTTTTATTCTTTCCAGCCAATATCGCAGTCCCTTGCATTATAGTGAAGAAGGATTGGAGCAGGCCCGTGCCGGATTGACGCGCCTATACACGGCGCTGCGCGGCATGCCAGCGCGCCAAATTGTGCCCGAATTGGGCAGTGAATGGCGGGAGCGCTTTCATAACGCCATGAGTGATGACTTCCATACTCCGGCGGCGCTCGCCACCCTTTTTGATTTTGCCCGGGAAATCAATCGCTTGCGAGATGAGCAAAGCGAAGTTGCCGCACCCTTGGCTACCCTCCTGCGCGAACTGGCAGCCATGCTGGGAATATTGCAGGAAGACCCGGAAAGCTATTTCCGGGGTTCCAATGAAAGCGATAATGCCTGGATTGAAGAGCGCATAGCGGCCCGCCTTGCCGCCCGCCAGAAAAAAGATTTCGCGGGTGCAGATGCCATTCGTGCGGAATTGGCTGCTGCAGGGATTATTCTGGAAGATGGCCCTGCCGGCACCAGTTGGCGACGGCAGGGAGCCTGAATTGCCGAGCAGTAGCCGCTTTACGAATTAATCGTCGTTAAGTGGCAGGGACTGCTGACCGGGGTCTTCAACACTTTCTGCAACGTCCCCTACTGAAACAGCCGCTGTTGCTGCCGTTTCAGTAAACAGCGGCAAATGCCAGTCTTCAGGACTGGTTACCGTCGCTGCTGATGAGGAGCTCCCGGTGGCAGAAGGTTCCGCCAGCGCAGTCACTGGCTCTGCAGAGAGCTCTGCTGCTTCAGAATCAGAGGACTGGACGGACTCTGTTATGGAGCTCGTGGTTTCAGGGGCTGAATCAGGCTGTATCTCCACTGCTTCCAATGTTTCCGCCCGGGTTTCTTCATGAGCTTCCGCTGGCGCTTCCTCGGCAGCTGCAATGCCAGCAGGCTCGGTAGCGAGACTCTCACTAAGCACTGCTGTGCTCACCGGAGTGGCTACCAGCATTTGATGCCAGTCGTCCGTGGCAGGAACCGGCCCGGGATAGATCAGCAGTTCACGCGGCGCCGGCTGTTCAGGCTTTGCCGGCGTTTTGGCTGCTGCTTTAGGCGCTGCATGAGTGGTTTCCGGTGTGGTTTCCCCGGCCTCCATTTCCTGAGCGTTTTCGTTCTCTCCTGGATTACCCTGGGTCGAACGCCGGGCTCTGGCCCGCCGACCTCCGCGCCGCCGACGGCGGCCCCGGTTTTCTTCGCCGGAATTTTCTTCGACTATTTCCTCTTCAGGAGCAGGCGGCGTTTCACCGCCATTACTTTCTGCCAGAAAGGTAGCTGCGTCCACCGGGACATAACGCGATACCAAAGCGCGTACCAGACGGGCGAGAATCCCCTCTTCGGGCGCGGCAGCCTTGTTGCTGCTGCCAGTATTTTTGCTTTTGGCTGCTGGCGCCGGAGTGCGGAGCGGGGGAAGAACGTCGGGCGGTGGTGGCGCAGTCAGCGGACTGAGCGCCGCAGATTCGGTACCAGGGCGGCTGGGACGTGCGGGTAAAGCATTGTTCAGGTTTTGTGGCAAAGTCCGCGTGGCGCTCGCCTCCATGCGGGTGCGCTCAATGTTGTAGTGCGGGGTTACCAGCTCCGGCTTGGGAATGATGACAATGCGGGTTTCTGTTTTTGCCTCAAGTTCGAGAATCGGCAGACGTTTCTCGTTGAGCAGATAAACGGCCACATCCACCGGTACTTCACACTGCACTTCAGCAGGACCGGGTTTCATGCATTCTTCCTGCAGTAAGCGCAGCACATGCATGCTGGTCGCCTCACAGCCGCGAATCTGGCCCGTACCATTACAACGCGGGCAGGGTTCCGTAGAAGCTTCTTCCAGGCTGGCTCCCAGCCGCTGCCGGGACATTTCCATCAAACCAAAGCGGGAAATACGGCCGAGCTGTACCCGCGCCCGATCCAGCTTGAGGGCTTCCTTGAGCTTGCCTTCCACTTCACGTTGATGTTTAGGAGACTCCATATCAATGAAGTCCACCACAATCAGGCCACCCAGATCCCGCAGACGGATTTGCCGGGCGATTTCTTCCGCCGCTTCCAGATTGGTGCGGAAAGCGGTTTCGGCAATATCCTGACCCTTGGTGGAACGGCCGGAATTGACGTCCACGGCAACCAGCGCCTCGGTATGATCAATGACAATGGCCCCGCCCGACTCCAGCCGCACTTCCCGACTGAATGCCGATTCAATCTGCTGTTCAATTTGATAGCGGCTGAAGAGGGGCACGTCATTATCGTAATGTTTCAGGCGGTGCACCATTTTCGGCATCATGGCGCCCATAAACTGCACGGCAGCGTTATAGGCGCCTTCCTCATCAATGAGGACTTCACCAAAATCTTCCGAAAAGTGATCGCGCAGGGCCCGCACGACCACATTCCCTTCCTGGTAAATCAGAAAAGGGGCGGCACGGGGTGCGGCCGTATCGACAATGGCCTGCCAGATTTGTTTCAGGTATTCGAGATCACGATGCAGCGCCTCAAGTTCTTGACCAATGCCAGCAGTACGGGCAATAACACCCATATTTTCGGGAATGTCGAGAAGTTGAAGGTGCTGACGAATCTGGGTGCGATCATCGCCCTCAATGCGTCGGGAAACGCCGCCCGCCCTGGGATTATTGGGCATCAGGACCAGATAGCGACCAGCCAGACTGACAAAGGTGGTGAGGGCGGCACCCTTGCTGGAGCGCTCTTCCTTGTCCACCTGAACAATGACTTCCTGACCTTCGCGAATCAGCTCTTGAATACGCTTGCGGCCCTGGCCGGATTCCTGTTGCTGGAAGTATTCCCGGGCAATTTCCTTGAGCGGCAGAAAGCCGTGACGTTCGGCCCCATAATCAACAAAAGCCGCCTCCAGACTGGGCTCTACGCGGGTGATTCTGCCCTTGTAGATGTTGCTCTTTTTTTGTTCCTTGTAGGCGCGTTCAATATCCAGGTCGAGGAGTTTTTGACCATCTACCAAAGCCACCCGCAACTCCTCTGCATGGGTAGCGTTAATCAACATCCTTTTCATAAGTTCTTCTTTCTCCGGCGCTCAACCCGCATGCTCAATAAAAGCAGGCCGGGGAGCGCAGCGTTTGTAATTGGGACCGAAAGGCTTGCCCTTCGATGCTAAAAATGGGGGCCGCACCTTGTTAGCGCAGCGTCCTCAGTCGCAATATATGCCATAAAAGAATAGAATCGCAAACGAAAAAATGCAGGGGCGGTGAAAATATGGCGGAAAACGGAGTGCGACAGTGGCTGGTGACCGATGCGGATGCGGGCCAGCGTCTCGACAATTTCCTCCTGCGGGTTATGAAAGGCGTACCCCGTTCCCACATCTACAAAATTCTGCGTAGTGGCGAAGTGCGGGTCAATAAAGGCCGGGCGCGGCCGCATTACCACATTGCTGTTGGCGATGTGCTGCGCCTGCCGCCGGTGCGCGTTGCTGAGCCGAGTGATCCGGCCATTCTTCCTGCCCATCTGCGCGGACAACTGGAATCGGCGGTTCTTTTTGAAGACAGCCATGTCCTGGTACTGAACAAACCCAGTGGCCTCGCAGTTCATGGCGGTTCCGGTTTGAGCTGGGGCATTATTGAAGCCCTGCGCCAACTGCGGCCTGAAGCCCGCGAACTGGAACTGGTGCATCGCCTGGATCGCGACACTTCCGGTTGTCTGGTGCTCAGCAAAAAGCGCTCGGCATTGCGGGCGCTGCATGAGGCCTTGCGCCAGGGGCAGATGGAAAAACAATATCTGGCCCTGACCCTGGGTGACTGGAAAGACAAAACGCGCTCTGTGCGCCTGGCCTTGCGCAAAAACACCCTGCAATCGGGAGAACGCATGGTGCGGGTGGATCCGGTCGAGGGCAAACCCGCACATACGCGGTTTACGTTGCTGGAGCATTTCCCAGGTGCGGCTTTATTGCAGGCCGATCTGGATACCGGGCGTACCCACCAGATCCGGGTACATCTACAGGCCATAGAACACCCGGTGGCGGGTGATGAAAAATATGGCGACGCGGCTTTCAATCAGCGCATGCGCAGTCTGGGTTTGCGCCGCCTGTTCCTGCACGCGGTCAGCATTCGTTTTACGCATCCTCGTGATCAGCAGCCCATGCATATCCAGGCCCCGTTGCCTGCAGAGCTGGAAGGATTACTTCAGCAATTACGTCAGGAGTCCAAATCATGAATCCCGTGCTGCAGGATCGCCGTCTGATTATTTTCGACTGGGACGGCACTTTGATGGACAGCATTCCCACTATTTGCCGATGCCTCGCCCATGCATTCGCTTATGCCGGACTGGCCGATCGCGGTGAAGAGCAATATAAGGAAATTATTGGCTTAGGCCTTGGTGATGCGCTGGCGGTTCTCGCCCCCGATGCGGACGAAAACTTGCGTTCCCGCATTCTGGAGGGGTACCGGAATTGCTTTTTTGCCACCCCGGCAGTCGATATGCCACTTTTTCCTGGCGTGGAACAGACGGTCATTGCCCTGGCGGATGCCGGTTTTGAAATTGCCGTGGCAACGGGCAAGGCGCGCCGTGGTCTGGACAAGGTGCTGAACGAAAACCCGCACCTGGCGGCACGCATCAGTGCCAGTCGTTGTGCGGACGAAACCCGTTCCAAGCCCGATCCCCTGATGCTCGAACAGCTCCTGGATCATTACGCGTTGCCCCCCGAAGCCGCCGTCATGGTCGGAGATACCGTCCATGATATGGAAATGGCCGTAGCTGCAGGAGTGCTGCCTTTAGGGGTACTTTGCGGCGTTCATGATACCCAACGATTGACTCAGGCAGGTGCGGCGCTTTGCTTGCCTGATCCGAGTTTTTTGCTGCGTGAGGTTGGTTGAAGCTTTATTCATGCTATTCATTAAACGCTTTCAGGTCGGGCAAGATCGTATCAAGCGCAAGCTGGAAGAAGTCGTGACCCGTTTAGGTTCCTTGGAGGTCAGTGTTGCGAGTGTGCGCCGGGACATTGCCCATAACAAAGAGAACACAGCCACCATCAGTGTGCGCGTGGATCGTCTGATTGAACGCTTAGACCGCATCGAGCGCCGCCTGGAGCTGTCTTGAGCCAGCACAAAATGAACGGTTTCTGATTTTGCCTCATAAGGGCCCGGACCAGGCAGCAGGCTGGTCCGGTTCAATCAATGGGTTGAGGACTAGACCAGTCCGGCCCATGAGACACAATGATGCATTGCGTCTGATAAAAAGAGTTAATAATATCAACGGGTAAAAGGGTGGAAAGTGTTTGATAAAAAATTCAAGCATTCATTTTCTCTGGCGATCAGCGCGGGATTACTTTCATCCTTATTTTTCAGTGTGACCTTTGTACTGAATAAAGCTCTGGACAACGCTGGTTACAGTTGGCAATGGTCTGCTTCCCTACGTTATTTGATCACACTGCCCATTCTTTTGGTTATATTCCTGTTTGTAAAAAATAAGCGACCGTTGCTGGATTCACTGAAAAAGCGCCCCATACTTTGGATGCTTTGGGGAACGGTGGGTTTTGGTCTTTTTTATGCACCTTTGACCTTAGCCGCTTTTTATGGGCCAGCTTGGTTAGTTGCGGGATTATGGCAAATTACGATTCTTGCCGGAATGCTCTTGGATGGATTGATCAGTCGGAATCACGATTCGGAAACATGTCCAAGACGCTTTCCCTGGCGTTCTTTTGTCATATCACTGGCAATGCTGTTTGGGGTGCTATTGATTTTGTGGGATCATCTCATGACAACGACTTTTCATGATAGCTTGTTTATTGCTCTACCGGTACTGCTGGCCTGTTTTGCCTATCCCTTGGGTAATCGGATGATTATCAGCAGAATAGATCCGGCTGTGGGTTCCATGGACCGCATGCTGGGGATGACCATCGGCAGTCTGCCATTTTGGTGTGTTTTGGGTATTTGGGGGCAGACTGAGTACGGCTGGCCCCCGTTGCAGCAGGTTGGCCTTGCTGCGCTGATTGCTGTCAGCTCTGGTGTCGTGGCTACGGGGCTGTTCTATTATGCAACCCGCTCAATGTACCCTTGGCCTGATCGTCTTGCTGCCGTGGAGTCTACCCAAGCTGGGGAAGTATTGTGGTTCCTCGCTGTTTTAAGTGGGTAGCTTGAGATCCAGCTTACCCAGTACGAGGTAAGCCATGTTAATAAAATTCTTGTGGGTGCGATAGCCCCGTGCCCTGGATTTGGC